>NZ_LVYY01000047.1:0-1886 GCF_001909085.1 Paenibacillus sp. P32E
ATGGTTAAGCTAATAAGAGCACACGGAGGATGCCTAGGCGCCAGGAGCCGACGAAGGACGTGGCGAACAACGAAACTGCCTCGGGGAGCTGTAAGCAAGCTTTGATCCGGGGGTGTCCGAATGGGGAAACCCAGCTGTGGTAATTCGCAGTTACTCATACCTGAATACATAGGGTATGCAGAGGCAGACCAGGGGAACTGAAACATCTAAGTACCCTGAGGAAGAGAAAACAATAGTGATTCCGTCAGTAGCGGCGAGCGAACGCGGAACAGCCTAAACCAAGGGGCTTGCCCCTTGGGGTTGTGGGACGTCTCACATGGAGTTACAAAGGAATATGGTAGGTGAAGAGGTCTGGAAAGGCCCGCGATAGAGGTAAAAGCCCTGTAACCTAAACTGTGTTCTCTCCGAGACGGATCCCGAGTAGTGCGGGGCACGTGAAACCCCGTATGAATCCAGCAGGACCATCTGCTAAGGCTAAATACTACCTGGCGACCGATAGTGAAACAGTACCGTGAGGGAAAGGTGAAAAGCACCCCGGAAGGGGAGTGAAATAGAACCTGAAACCGTGTGCTTACAAAAAGTCAGAGCCCGTTTTAGGGGTGATGGCGTGCCTTTTGTAGAATGAACCGGCGAGTTACGTTTAACATGCAAGGTTAAGGTGAGAAGCCGGAGCCGCAGCGAAAGCGAGTCTGAATAGGGCGACTAAGTATGTGGACGTAGACCCGAAACCGTGTGATCTACCCCTGTCCAGGGTGAAGGTGCGGTAACACGCACTGGAGGCCCGAACCCACGCATGTTGAAAAATGCGGGGATGAGGTGGGGGTAGCGGAGAAATTCCAATCGAACTCGGAGATAGCTGGTTCTCCCCGAAATAGCTTTAGGGCTAGCCTCGGTGAATGGAGTGGTGGAGGTAGAGCACTGATTGGGTGCGGGGCCCGCAAGGGTTACCAAGCTCAGTCAAACTCCGAATGCCATTAACTTCTTGCCGGGAGTCAGACAGTGAGTGCTAAGATCCATTGTCAAAAGGGAAACAGCCCAGACCATCAGCTAAGGTCCCCAAGTGTGTGTTAAGTGGGAAAGGATGTGGAGTTGCACAGACAACCAGGATGTTGGCTTAGAAGCAGCCACCATTGAAAGAGTGCGTAATAGCTCACTGGTCGAGTGACTCTGCGCCGAAAATGTAACGGGGCTAAACACACCACCGAAGCTATGGCTAGATGCTTTGCATCTGGGGTAGGGGAGCGTTGTATATACGTTGAAGGTGTACCGTAAGGAGCGCTGGAGAGTATACAAGTGAGAATGCCGGTATGAGTAACGAAAAGATCAGTGAGAATCTGATCCGCCGAAAGCCCAAGGTTTCCTGAGGAAGGCTCGTCCGCTCAGGGTAAGTCGGGACCTAAGGCGAGGCCGACAGGCGTAGTCGAAGGACAACAGTTTGAAATTACTGTACCACCGTAATCCGCTATGAGCGATGGGGTGACGCAGGAGGGTAGTGACGCGGACTGATGGATGTCCGTCTAAGCAGTGAGGCTGATGTGTAGGCAAATCCGCACATCATTAAGGCTGGGCTGTGATGGGGAGCGAAAATTATAGTAGCGAAGGTCATGATCTCACACTGCCAAGAAAAGCCTCTAGCCAGGAGAAGGTGCCCGTACCGCAAACCGACACAGGTAGGCGAGAAGAGAATTCTAAGGCGCGCGGAAGAACTCTCGTTAAGGAACTCGGCAAAATGACCCCGTAACTTCGGGAGAAGGGGTGCCTCGGTAGGGTGAATAGCCCGAGGGGGCCGCAGTGAAAAGGCCCAAGCGACTGTTTAGCAAAAACACAGGTCTGTGCGAAGCCGCAAGGCGAAGTATACGGGCTGACGCCTGCCCGGTGCTGGAAGG
>NZ_LVYY01000048.1:0-1767 GCF_001909085.1 Paenibacillus sp. P32E
TGTGTGTTAAGTGGGAAAGGATGTGGAGTTGCACAGACAACCAGGATGTTGGCTTAGAAGCAGCCACCATTGAAAGAGTGCGTAATAGCTCACTGGTCGAGTGACTCTGCGCCGAAAATGTAACGGGGCTAAACACACCACCGAAGCTATGGCTAGATGCTTTGCATCTGGGGTAGGGGAGCGTTGTATGTGGGTTGAAGGTGTACCGTAAGGAGCGCTGGACAGCATACAAGTGAGAATGCCGGTATGAGTAACGAAAAGATCAGTGAGAATCTGATCCGCCGAAAGCCCAAGGTTTCCTGAGGAAGGCTCGTCCGCTCAGGGTAAGTCGGGACCTAAGGCGAGGCCGACAGGCGTAGTCGAAGGACAACAGTTTGAAATTACTGTACCACCGTAATCCGCTATGAGCGATGGGGTGACGCAGGAGGGTAGTGACGCGGACTGATGGATGTCCGTCTAAGCAGTGAGGCTGGTGTGTAGGCAAATCCGCACACCATTAAGGCTGGGCTGTGATGGGGAGCGAAAATTGTAGTAGCGAAGGTCATGATCTCACACTGCCAAGAAAAGCCTCTAGCCAGGAGAAGGTGCCCGTACCGCAAACCGACACAGGTAGGCGAGAAGAGAATTCTAAGGCGCGCGGAAGAACTCTCGTTAAGGAACTCGGCAAAATGACCCCGTAACTTCGGGAGAAGGGGTGCCTCGGTAGGGTGAATAGCCCGAGGGGGCCGCAGTGAAAAGGCCCAAGCGACTGTTTAGCAAAAACACAGGTCTGTGCGAAGCCGCAAGGCGAAGTATACGGGCTGACGCCTGCCCGGTGCTGGAAGGTTAAGGGGAGCGGTTAGGAGCAATCCGAAGCTGTGAACCGAAGCCCCAGTAAACGGCGGCCGTAACTATAACGGTCCTAAGGTAGCGAAATTCCTTGTCAGGTAAATTCTGACCCGCACGAATGGCGTAACGACTTGGGCGCTGTCTCAACGAGAGATCCGGTGAAATTTTAATACCTGTGAAGATGCAGGTTACCCGCGACAAGACGGAAAGACCCCATGGAGCTTTACTGCAGCTTGATATTGAATTTGGGTACGATCTGTACAGGATAGGTGGGAGCCGTAGAAGTAGGAGCGCAAGCTTCTATGGAGGCGCCGTTGGGATACCACCCTGATCGTATCTAGGTTCTAACCTGGTACCCTAAACGGGTACGGGGACCGTGTCAGGCGGGCAGTTTGACTGGGGCGGTCGCCTCCTAAAGAGTAACGGAGGCGTTCAAAGGTTCCCTCAGAATGGTTGGAAATCATTCGAAGAGTGCAAAGGCATAAGGGAGCTTGACTGCGAGACCAACAAGTCGAGCAGGGACGAAAGTCGGACTTAGTGATCCGGTGGTACCGCATGGAAGGGCCATCGCTCAACGGATAAAAGCTACCCTGGGGATAACAGGCTTATCTCCCCCAAGAGTCCACATCGACGGGGAGGTTTGGCACCTCGATGTCGGCTCATCGCATCCTGGGGCTGAAGTAGGTCCCAAGGGTTGGGCTGTTCGCCCATTAAAGCGGTACGCGAGCTGGGTTCAGAACGTCGTGAGACAGTTCGGTCCCTATCTGTCGTGGGCGCAGGAAATTTGAGAGGAGCTGTCCTTAGTACGAGAGGACCGGGATGGACGTACCGCTGGTGCATCAGTTGTTCCGCCAGGAGCATGGCTGAGTAGCTACGTACGGACGGGATAAGCGCTGAAAGCATCTAAGCGTGAAGCCCCCCTCAAGATGAGATTTCCCA
>NZ_LVYY01000049.1:0-1762 GCF_001909085.1 Paenibacillus sp. P32E
CTCCCTCGAAATGATTCAGTTTCCTCACTCAGACTCATGAATTCGCAGGATTTCATCCTGTAGTTAAAGTGAAGAAGAAGATGATGAAGGAGCCGGTGGCTGGGAGATGGAGAATTGGGCATGCGTAAATAAAGGGTGCATAAGGATTACCCATATTGTTCCATTATGCGCACGTCTCCACTTCGCCCTAGCGATTCTCACTCCCATGTCTCAACGGGTCATAGCCCTTTCATTCCTTCGTCACATCTAACTAAGGGGTGGAGGTCGGTCTTTCTAACGGAACGGGTCCGAGCCCTTTTGCGTAACGTCTCCCGATACTCCGTGCTTCTTGTGATCCTGCGAATGCATGAGTCGATGAGGATTAATTAGTTTTATGCTGCTTGTGGGAATACCTTGATCGGTTCGTAAGCGGTACTGCCTTTAGCCAATGCGACTAGCATTCGCGCTACTTTACCGATTAATTTCATAATAGATTTCATCTTCTTCAGTTTCTTTTCCTCAACATTATAACGATGTGCCGCTCGTATTTCCGGATTTGTCATAACCATACTCATTGTCATGAGATAAAGAAAATGCCGTAAACGTGGCCGGCCTCGTTTGCTGAGCACCATCTTTCCTCGCCATTTTCCGGAGCTAGCTTCAGCTAGATTTAACCCAGCATGCCGCAGTAAAGCATTTCCATGCGTATATCCGCTTAGATCGCCAGCCTCACCGAGTACACCAGCTAGATTAGTAACATAGATGCCTCGTATTTCAAGGAGCTTCTGTGCATAAGGAATACGCTCAAGAATGAGACGGAGCTCATGCTCAATTTGTTCAAGCTGGCGATGGGCCAGGTCATATTCTTCGAGTAGTTGCCCAAGATGGAGCTTGTATGCGTGGAGTGCCTGAGTGGCACCCACACTGGATTTGGCAAGTGAAATGAGTAGCTCAGCACGTTTAACTCCAGCATGACGCTTTACATATTGCTTCCAACCGCTAAGGACCTGTTCCGTATTTAACAGACGGATCTCTTTAGGCAAGGGGAAGAGTCTGAGTGTTGCGATTGCACTGGTGCAAGTAAGGATTTTAAAGACCTGGCGAAGTTCAGGGAAAACAATGTCTACCCAGCGATGAATCTGATTAACCGCAGCGTTGAGGCGCTTGGTAACCGTCTCTCGGTTTGCCATTAGAATACGTAGTTCCTCGTAATTTTCTGGATGAAAACGAACAGGGGAGTAGTACCCGTTTTTGACCATGTCTGATATGACAAGCGCATCTTTATGGTCACTTTTAGACGGTGTATTATCTCGGTTTTCCTTGTTCTTTTTGACGAGATGAGGATTAACCAGGACGGGCTCCATGCCCTGATCGAGGAGCCAACGTGCCAGGCTAAACCAGTAGTGGCCAGTGGGTTCCATACCAACGATGACGCTGCTAAGTTTGTAGGATTTGAGTAGATCTTGGATCCAGCGTTCAAACAGATCGAACCCTTCACGATGGTTACCGAATTCGAGCGGAGTTCCCAGAGCAATCCCACGAAAGCTGACGGCGCGGGCCACATGGACTTCTTGGGCGATATCTACGCCAATGACCAAATGATGAACGGTAATGTTTTCAATGAGTTGATTTTGCTTGTCTTGAGCTTTAAACTTCATAGTAGAGCGACCTCCTAAATGGTGAGATTAAAAGGGCTGTAGACCCGTATCCAACTCCCATGTTACCGAGGCGCTCGTTTTTGTTCAAACTCCAAAATATTCAGTTTACAGGAATTCTAACGGGA
>NZ_LVYY01000050.1:0-1660 GCF_001909085.1 Paenibacillus sp. P32E
AGGAATTATCCGGTATTAGCTACCGTTTCCGGTAGTTATCCCAGTCTAGAGGGTAGGTTGCCTACGTGTTACTCACCCGTCCGCCGCTAAGCTTACCCCGAAGGATAAGCTCCGCTCGACTTGCATGTATTAGGCACGCCGCCAGCGTTCGTCCTGAGCCAGGATCAAACTCTCCAAATTGGTATTTAGAAAGAGCGATTGCTCATTTTGAAACATCTGACGAGAATAAAATATTCTCTATTTTTGGATCTCACTTGCGTGAAATCCCACTCACTCGTTGTTCAGTTTTCAAAGATCAAGCTCGTCGTCGGCGCCGATTATCTCGTCACCAGCAACTCTTATAATATATCACGTTCGACCGAGTAATGCAAGCTCTTTTTTTCAACTTCATTTCGAGCTCAGCGTTGGTGTTTCTTGGCCGGACTAATAATATACCTCGACTTCCCTATATCATGCAACCTGTAATTTTTACCATTTAAATCAGAACATATAGACTAACGATTGGATATTAATAAAGCTCGAGTCACCTTAATTGATCTGCAAAAGAACGAGCTGGAAACCTACAAAATAGTGCAAACCTGCTCCGCAACGGTGTGAAGGTTGAGAAGACTGTCCCTCCGTTAAGCGTGGATGGTGTCAATTATCCGGCAGGGACATATATAGTGAACATGCATCAGGCTAAACGCGGCTATGTCAACCTTGTCTGTAGATCGACTAACGAATTGCTTGTGATCAAAATGGCCGTAACTTAGCTCTCCAATGCTGGAACCGGGTATAAAAAAGGAAGCTTCCTGATCTCCAGATCGAACCAGAGAACAGTAGCTTCCAAATACTTGCTCGACCTAGTACCTTTCAGCGCATCAGCGGACAAGATAAGCAAGCTGCTCAAACGGGCGGAGTAGGCATTGCCGGAGCACCTTTATTCATATTGTCCGGTCTTGGATTTAAAGTGACAAATACGGCTACTGCAGACGTTCTGGTCAATGTTGACACGGGCTTGATTGCCGGCGGTAAACCTTTCATCGATATCGACGTACGATGCTGAGCAGTATTAAATCTCTGAATATCTTGCCGGGCTTGGATCACTCCAATCCGGTGAACCAGACGAAGAGCCGCAGCACATGAAGGCTTGTTCCATCTTCGCCATTATTGGCAGAAAACGATGCATTCCGTAATATTTATAAAGGCTATCAGCAACCTCACGCTTAAATAGCTTCATCAGAGAGTCTGTATCATCATTTCTTTTCAATAGAAGGGCATGAGCTTAAAAATATCATTGGGATCTGTGCAGGTTGAGTTCTTCACTCCGGCCCAGATCGAAGCTGTTTGCCCGTAATTTCGCTCAAAATGGCTTTCTATTCCTCCCACTATAAATTAATAAATACTCTTGTTTACTCACTGGTTCTAAGATTTTCAGCCATAGACAGATTGAGAGCTGGAGAAGTCATGTAAGGATGACATTATTTTCTGGTGAAGCCGGTGGCGGGAATAGAGAGCGGGGGATTCATCCCCAACCCAAGGATACGTTCTGTGATCGCACTTTGGATATCCACACCTGTCTCCTGACGGCTTACCCTCCCATGTCACGCGGGGTCTTTGCCCTTACATTCCTTCGTTCGGCCTCTCAGGAGGTGGACGCCGTTTCTTGCTCCTTTACAGG
>NZ_LVYY01000051.1:0-1512 GCF_001909085.1 Paenibacillus sp. P32E
AGATTGTGTATTCTCCAATACACGAACAGGTCTGGAGCAACTGGTACAGTGGATGAAGGAGCTTCAGCAGGAGCATGCCAAGAGCGACGTCCTCTTCGGCATTGAGCCCACCGGACACTACTGGTTTAACTTGGCCGAGTATTTGGGACAGCAAGGTATTCCTTTGGTCATTGTCAATCCGCACCATGTACACCAAAGCAAAGAACTGGAAGATAACTCACCGACGAAAAACGACTATAAAGATGCAAAAGTCATTGCCGATTTGGTGCGAAACGGAAAATACAGCGAACCTAAATTGCTAACAAGTATCTACGCAGATCTGCGAATTCTCATGAATCTTCGGGAGAAGATCATGGTGAACTTCGGACAGGTGCAAAGACGGGTGCAGAACTGGCTGGATCGCTTTTTTCCAGAGTACACGCAGGTATTTAAAGACTGGGAAGGCAAGGCTTCACGGATTACGCTAGGCGAGTTTCCCACACCAGGTGAAATCATCGCACTCGGTACAGAAGCCATCGTTCAGCGGTGGAAGAAAGACGTGAAACGAGCCGTAGGCACTAAACGCGCGCAGCACCTTATGGATACGGCGAGGAGTTCCATCGGACTGACCGAAGGACTTCCTGCAGCAAGAATAGAGATTCAAACGCTCCTGGAACAGTACGAAATGTTCGCCAGACAGCTCGAAGAGATTCTGGCCGAGGTGGAACGTCTACTGTCACAAATTCCGGGTACTGGAGAGATGCTCACCGTACCGGGTGTGGCTGTAGTTACGCTGGCGGGTTTCCTTGCAGAAGTAGGGGATCTAAGCGGTTACGAGCATGGACAGCAGATTATACGGCTGGCTGGACTGAATCTCAAAGAGAACAGTTCGGGAAAGAAAAAAGGCAAGTCCAGTATTACCAAGCGTGGACGTGCAAGGCTAAGGGCCCTGTTGTTCCGGGCGGTCATGCCCATGGTGGCAAAGAACACGGAGTTCAAGGCACTGCACCAGTACTTTACGAAGCGAAGTCAGAATCCACTGAAGAAAAAACAATCCCTTGTGGCTTTATGCGGAAAGCTCATACGAGTCCTGCACACGCTCGGGACCAAGCACATTCCATACGATGCAAACGACGTTTTAGGGCCGGTACGTCAGGCCCAGATCCAGATGGCAGCTTAAGTAAAACCGAAATCACGTTTCTCACCGGAAGGAAAGAACCAAGACAAAGGAAGCACGGAGCAGCCGCAGGAATCATTTCCATAAGGGCAACGACCCTGTAAAGGAGCAAGAAACGGCGTCCACCTCCTGAGAGGCCGAACGAAGGAATGTAAGGGCAAAGACCCCGCGTGACATGGGAGGGTAAGCCGTCAGGAGACAGGTGTGGATATCCAAAGTGCGATCACAGAACGTATCCTTGGGTTGGGGATGAATCCCCCGCTCTCTATTCCCGCCACCGGCTTCACCAGAAAATAATGTCATCCTTACATGACTTCTCCAGCTCTCAATCTGTCTATGGCTGAAAATCTTAGAAC
>NZ_LVYY01000052.1:0-1405 GCF_001909085.1 Paenibacillus sp. P32E
AGTAGATTTTCAAAAAAAAGAAACAGCCCATATGTATTCAAGAGGCAGTAAAAAGACAGCAAGGCCGCGATTCTCCTGTTATTGGAGAATCGCGGCCTTGCGTTTTTGGTCCACCGTGGCTTGCTTCAGCATATTATGGGCAAGCGAAAGCCAACCGACCTCAAGCGTCACTTTTTCCATGCCGCGAAGCAGAAAGCGCCGGAAGCCCCGGTTATTCTTCAGTTGTCCAAATACGCTTTCCGGTTCCGTCATTCGGCGTACGGCCAGGGCATAACCTTCCTCGCTTCGCAGGATGTCCCGAGCCTGCTTCTGGTACCGCAGCCTCTCCAGACTGACAACCACTTCCCGATTTCCTGCTGCCTTGGTGCAGCGTTCCTTCAGCGGACAGCCTTCGCAGTTTTGGCTTCGGTAATGACGTTTGTGAATTTCATATCCGCTTTGTAGTGTCTCCTTGCTCTCTTTGCGGAAATGCAACGTTTCCCCAGCTAGGCACGTCCATGTATCCCTGGTTTCACTGTACGTCCAGTTCTCCACCTTTCCGATATTCTCTTTCCAAGCTTTACTCTTTTCTTTGTGGTAGCTGCCGTATTTCACGACCACCTGAATCTCTTCCTTTTCCAGATAGGCGTAGTTTTCTTCACTGCCGTAACCTGCATCCGCAATTACCGCCCTAGGAAGTTTACCCAAGATCTTTTTTGCCTTTTCCATATGCGGCTGTAAACAACGGGTGTCCGTAGGTCTCGGGTGTAGACTGTACGCTAAAATAAACTGGTTTTCCGTTCCGATTTGTACATTGTAACCCGGTTTGAGTTGACCATTTCGCATGTGGTCTTCCTTCATCCGCATGAACGTCGCATCCGGGTCGGTCTTGCTAAAACTGTTCCGGTCGCCAAGTAGCCTCTGGTACTGTTCGTACTTCAGTAATCTGGGCAGCAAATCCTTCCGAAGCTTCCGAACGGCTTTTTTCAGAGGTTTGTCTTTAGGTTTGTCCAGGAGCTTAGACTCCAGCACCTGGGTCAGGGTTTCTAGCTTCTCACTGTTCATCTCACAAGATTCTCCGAATTCGGCGAGGTCCTTTCCCTGGAACTCCTGTTCTTCTTGGTGCGCTGCCGCTTCAATGTCAGCAAACAGAGCGTGTACCTTCTCCTGTAATTTCGCTTTGTGTTTGCTGACCGCTTTGCCCCAAACAAAGGTGTAGCGATTGGCATTCGCCTCGATCTTAGTGCCGTCCACAAAATAATGCTCCAGAGACACGTATTTTTCGTCAGCCAGAAACTGAAGCACGGCGGTAAATACCGTTTCGAGGACATTCCTCATCCGCTGGGAACGGAAGCGATTAAGAGTTCGAAAGTTGGGGCGCTGCCGTCCGGCCAGCCACATGAAAGGAATATTCTCTCGCACGGCT
>NZ_LVYY01000054.1:0-1240 GCF_001909085.1 Paenibacillus sp. P32E
AAGGGGCAAGCCCCTTGGTTTAGGCTGTTCCGCGTTCGCTCGCCGCTACTGACGGAATCACTATTGTTTTCTCTTCCTCAGGGTACTTAGATGTTTCAGTTCCCCTGGTCTGC
Organism: Paenibacillus sp. P32E; assembly: GCF_001909085.1. NCBI lineage: Bacteria > Bacillati > Bacillota > Bacilli > Caryophanales > Paenibacillaceae > Paenibacillus > Paenibacillus sp. P32E. Next base: position 114 of record NZ_LVYY01000054.1, read on the forward strand.
CTCTACATACCCTATGTATTCAGGTATGAGTAACTGCGAATTACCACAGCTGGGTTTCCCCATTCGGACACCCCCGGATCAAAGCTTGCTTACAGCTCCCCGAGGCAGTTTCGTTGTTCGCCACGTCCTTCGTCGGCTCCTGGCGCCTAGGCATCCTCCGTGTGCTCTTATTAGCTTAACCATCGCTCCGGTGTTTCGCTTGTTCGCTCATCTTGTTTTAAACAGCGCTCCCGGATGAATCCGTTCGCTAGTCTGTTTAAAGCCAAAGGTCACTTCACAATCGAAAACCTTCGCTTTCAGCATACTAATAACGATTTCAACTTGTTTACACAAGTTTCAGCTAAAAGATGTTCTAAAACGCATTTTCGTTTCGGTATCCAGTTTTCAAGGATCAAGGTACTACATTATACTATTTCATGTAAAACATTTTGGTGGAGCCAAGCGGGATCGAACCGCTGACCTCCTGCTTGCAAGGCAGGCGCTCTCCCAGCTGAGCTATGGCCCCATAAAGGGATATAATGTTATATGGTGGGCCTTGGTGGACTCGAACCACCGACCTCACCCTTATCAGAGGTGCGCTCTAACCAACTGAGCTAAAAGCCCATATAACATATATAACATTTTGAATCAACCAAAGGATTGGTTGTCCGCTTGGCAGCGTCCTACTCTCCCAGGACCCTTCGGTCCAAGTACCATCGGCGCTGGAGGACTTAACGGTCGTGTTCGGGATGGGTACGTGTGGAACCCCTCCGCTATCGCCACCAAACGCATACGAAAGAGACTTGCTCTTTCAAAACTGAACACGAGTGAGTGTTCGAACCCAAGGGTTCTAATGGAAGCTAAGCTTCCGATTTGAATGTTTCCATTGCAGGAAACGATTCTCCATAGAAAGGAGGTGATCCAGCCGCACCTTCCGATACGGCTACCTTGTTACGACTTCACCCCAATCATCTACCCCACCTTCGGCGGCTGGCCCCCTTGCGGGTTACCCCACCGACTTCGGGTGTTGTAAACTCTCGTGGTGTGACGGGCGGTGTGTACAAGACCCGGGAACGTATTCACCGCGGCATGCTGATCCGCGATTACTAGCAATTCCGACTTCATGCAGGCGAGTTGCAGCCTGCAAT
>NZ_LVYY01000055.1:0-1240 GCF_001909085.1 Paenibacillus sp. P32E
CCTAAAATGCTGACCAAAGTCATTATCTATGCCTATACGCAGCGAATCTATTCCTCCCGGCAAATCGCCAAAGCGGTCCGAGAAAACATTCCCTTCATGTGGCTGGCTGGACGTCAACGTCCGAATTTTCGCACGCTCAATCGCTTTCGTTCTGAGCGGATGAAGGACGTCCTTGAAAGGGTATTTACCGCCGTGCTTCAATTTCTTGCGGACGAAAAATACATTTCCCTAGAGCATTACTTCGTGGATGGCACCAAGATCGAGGCCAACGCGAATCGTTACACCTTTGTGTGGGGCAAAGCGGTGAGTAAGCATAAGGCCAAACTCCAAGAAAAGGTACATGCTTTGTTTGTCGACATTGAGGCCGCAGAGAAACGAGAAGAACAGGAACACCGTGGCCAGGACCTGAACGAACTCGGCAGTCCGCCGAGATTGACAGTGCGAAACTGGAACAAATGACTCAGGCGCTGGAGTCGCAACTGCTGGAGAAGCCCAAGGACAAGCCACTGAAAAAAGCGGTTCGGAAGCTTCGTAAGGATCTGTTGCCGAGACTGCTGAACTATGAGCAATACCAAAACCTGCTCGGGGACCGAAACAGCTTCAGTAAGACGGACCCGGATGCCACCTTCATGCGGATGAAGGAAGATCATATGCGAAACGGTCAACTCAAACCCGGCTACAACGTACAGATCGGAACGGAAAACCAGTTTATTTTGGCGTACAGTCTACACCAAAGACCGACGGATACCCGCTGTTTACAGCCGCACATGGAAAAGGCACGGCAGATCCTGGGGAGACTTCCTAGGGCGGTGATTGCGGATGCAGGCTACGGTAGTGAAGAAAACTACGCCTATCTGGAAAAGGAAGCGATTCAGGCGGTAGTGAAATACGGAAGCTACCATAAAGAAAAGAGTAAAGCTTGGAAAGAGAATGTCGGAAAGATTGAGAATTGGACATACAACAAAGCCGAGGATACATGGACGTGCCCAGCTGGACAAACGCTGCATTTCCGCAAAGAAAGCAAGGAAACACTGGGGAGTGGATATGAAATTCGAAAACGTCATTACCGTAGCCAGAGCTGCGAGGGCTGCCCACTGAAGGAACAATGTACGAAAGCCGAAGGAAATCGAGAAGTGGTCGTCAGTTTGGAACGATTGCGGTACCAGAGTCAGGCTCGGGAGATTCTACGGAGTGAAGAAGGTTATGCCTTGGCCGTCCGCCGAATGACAGAACCAGAAAG
>NZ_LVYY01000056.1:0-1238 GCF_001909085.1 Paenibacillus sp. P32E
GCAGGCTGCAACTCGCCTGCATGAAGTCGGAATTGCTAGTAATCGCGGATCAGCATGCCGCGGTGAATACGTTCCCGGGTCTTGTACACACCGCCCGTCACACCACGAGAGTTTACAACACCCGAAGTCGGTGGGGTAACCCGCAAGGGGGCCAGCCGCCGAAGGTGGGGTAGATGATTGGGGTGAAGTCGTAACAAGGTAGCCGTATCGGAAGGTGCGGCTGGATCACCTCCTTTCTATGGAGAATCGTTTCCTGCAATGGAGACATTCAAATCGGAAGCTTGACTTCCACTAGAACCCTTGGGTTCGAACACTCACTCGTGTTCAGTTTTGAAAGAGCAAGTCTCTTTCGTATGCGTTTGGTGGCGATAGCGGAGGGGTTCCACACGTACCCATCCCGAACACGACCGTTAAGTCCTCCAGCGCCGATGGTACTTGGACCGAAGGGTCCTGGGAGAGTAGGACGCTGCCAAGCGGACAACCAATCCTTTGGTTGATTCATAATGTTATATATGTTATATGGGCTTTTAGCTCAGTTGGTTAGAGCGCACCTCTGATAAGGGTGAGGTCGGTGGTTCGAGTCCACCAAGGCCCACCATATAACATTATATCCCTTTATGGGGCCATAGCTCAGCTGGGAGAGCGCCTGCCTTGCAAGCAGGAGGTCAGCGGTTCGATCCCGCTTGGCTCCACCAAAATGTTTTACATGAAATAGTATATGAGTACCTTGATCCTTGAAAACTGGATACCGAAACGAAAATGCGTTTTAGAACATCTTTTAGCTGAAACTTGTGTAAACAAGTTGAAATAGTTATTAGTATGCTGAAAGCGAAGGTTTTCGATTGTGAAGCGACCTTTGGCTTTAAACAGACTAGCGAACGGATTCATCCAGGAGCGCTGTTTAAAACAAGATGAGCGAACAAGCGAAACACCGGAGCGATGGTTAAGCTAATAAGAGCACACGGAGGATGCCTAGGCGCCAGGAGCCGACGAAGGACGTGGCGAACAACGAAACTGCCTCGGGGAGCTGTAAGCAAGCTTTGATCCGGGGGTGTCCGAATGGGGAAACCCAGCTGTGGTAATTCGCAGTTACTCATACCTGAATACATAGGGTATGCAGAGGCAGACCAGGGGAACTGAAACATCTAAGTACCCTGAGGAAGAGAAAACAATAGTGATTCCGTCAGTAGCGGCGAGCGAACGCGGAACAGCCTAAACCAAGGGGCTTGCCCCTTGGG
>NZ_LVYY01000057.1:0-266483 GCF_001909085.1 Paenibacillus sp. P32E
GATTTATTAAGTGATATTATATGGGCATTTACACAATTTATATATTGATTAATAAAACTTATTGCCCTCCATATTCTAACAACTAAGATATATGTGTTCCATATGATAACGTTAGTCATTCATATGATTATATTAGGATTTAATTCTTATTATGTAAAAATCGAACAAATATTCTCATCATTTTCAATACATTCATTCTGAGAAATAGATATGCCGTGATGAAGACATTTGACCACGGGTTATTATCAGATATTTCTTCACCAAATAAAACAAACCATATTACACTCTGAATCAACGCGTAACATGGTTTGTTTTTTTGTTTGATTGTTGTGCCACGAATATTTGATGGACTCAAGCTTTTCACGAATCATTTGGACCTCGACAAGCCAAGCGGACTCTTCATCTCATCTCTGTCAGAAATGTCATTTATACAATTATCATCGCTTCGTCTTATAAAACTCATGATACAGCTTCATCAGCGCCCGCTTCTCGATCCGGGACACATAGCTGCGGCTGATGCCCAACTCCTTGGCTATCTCCCGCTGAGTCCGCTCTTCCCCACCTGTATCCAGGCCGAAGAGCCCAACCATCACTTCCTTTTCCCGGTCATCCAAAATGTCGAGATTGCAGTAGATTTTGCTCTTCTCGATTTTCAGATCGACTTCCTTAACAATATCATCTGCGTCGGAGCCAAGGATATCGATCAGCGTGATCTCATTGCCCTCCTTGTTCGTCTCAATCCGGTCATGCAGGTATACATCCTTTTTGGTCTTTTTAAGCGATCTCGAATGCAACAGGATTTCATCTTTTATACAACGGGCGGCAAAACTAACTAACTTTGTTCCTTTATTTGGTTGGTACCTTTCAATAGCCTTGATTAATCCGATTGTCCCTATGGAGATCAAATTCTCCATATCTCATCATTATTGTCGAATTTTCAGAGGTTGTATATGATGTAGTCTAAATAGTACTATCGCAGTGAACAGTAGACATACAAACAAAAGCAACCGCTTTTCGGTGCAGTCCCTATACTTATACTTTTTGTAGAATACCTTATATAAAGTATTCTTCAGAGTACAATATAATAATTTGCCCTCTCCTCTTCTCATGTATTTTTATGAGTTGGTTTAATACAAAAATTCGCTGAACCATATCTTCTGTAAATAGAAATTGTCTATTAAAATAATTTATTTGATCTAGAACGTGTCTGAAAACTAAAGAATAATGTGGTATGCTTTGAGAAAAACGAATGGAGCAACAAGCATGATTCAAAGACGGTACGAAATAAGCGATGAACAGTGGGAACAAATTAAGGGCATGTTTCCATCCTATAGAACAGGTCGTCCGTCAAAGTTAAGCGATAGAACCATGTTTAATGCTATTCTTTGGATCGCTCGAAGTGGTGCTGCCTGGCGTGATCTACCGGAAGAACGTTACGGTTCATGGAAAACGACCTACAGTCGTTTCTGCAAATGGAGAGATACCGGATTACTTATCGCCATCTTCCAAGCGCTTCACGTAGAACCTGATTTTGAAAACTTGAGTATCGATTCTACATCAGTTAAAGCCCATCAACACAGTGCAGGTGCTAAAAAAACGCAGAAGGATACGAAGTAAATCAGCATATTGGCATCAGTCGCGGTGGCAAGACAACGAAGCTTCATACGGTTGTCGATGGATTAGGGAATCCCCTCGGTTTTCTTCTGACGGGGGGTCAAGTTTATGATTCAGTACCCGTCATTGATTTACTTCAGCAATTTGATATTACGGGAAGCCATATTCTTGGCGACAAAGCTTATGGCTCAAAGGCGATTCGGGATTGGATTGCGTCCCATGAAGCATCCTATACCATTCCGCCTAAAGCAAATACTAAAAACCCATGAACGTCGATTGGTATCGGTACAAAGAACGTCACTTGGTGGAATGCTTTTTCAATAAAATCAAGCATTTCCGTCGTGTGGCCACTCGTTACGACAAGTTAGCCAAATCATTTTTGGCGTTTGTATACGTAGGTTCTATTTTCAAATTGACTCTGTGATGAGTTTTAAGAAACGTTCTAGAATGAATTGGTAGTATAAAAATAAATTTCCTTATAGAGGCCACTTTGGTTATAACCAGAGTTGGCCTTTATTTACTTCCATTTTTGATTATCAATTTTAAAAAATACTGTAAAATGGATGGAGAGTGATAGGTTGAATCTTATGGATTAGACTTGTGGAGCTGGCGATGGAGCTTGGCTTCAAGGCGATCGGCAAAGGGCTGAACAAAGCCGGACAAGCCGTGAAGAAAGACGTTGGAGCTGCGGCCACTGGTGCTAAGAACGTAGCGGGCGCAGGAGTCAAGGGCATCAAGAGCCTGTTGAAATCTGGAGCCAAGCTCGCATCCAAAAGCGGCAGTATGATTATCCGGGGCGGCAAAATCGTGATCAAGAGCCTGCAAAAGGGGCTCATGAAGGGGGCCAAAAAGCTCCAGGGTCTGGTGGACTTTAAGTTCAAGCGGTTCAAGCTGGAGCGCAAGGGCAAGCATATCCGTCTGTATGGGGCTGCTAATAAATCTTATTCAGCAGCCCAATTACTTCATCAAGGGTGAGACCGAAGGACTTGTAGTATGAAGTGTCGCTCTCCATTTGCTTCAGGATCATTTCGTTACGTATCCGCAGCATCTCGTCGGGCGAGAATTCGGCTACGAAACATCCTTTACCTGTTACCGTATTGATCAAACCGCTCCGCTCAAGTTCCTCCCAAGCTTTCTTAACGGTAATGACACTAACATGAAGCTCCAGGGCTGCCTGACGAATGGGTGGTAGACAATAGCCGCTTTCTAGCTCGCCTTTCAGGATTTGTGCGCTGATCTGTTCGTAAAGCTGCTGATAAATCGGTTTCTCGGAAGTATTCGAAATCGTTACGTTCATATTATCTCCACTCTTTGGAATCTCTTTACCGCAATCCGATAGGCAATCAGGGTGAATGCAATGAAAATTACGAGGCCCGCCATCAGAATGGATAGTTGAAGCGCGATATTATCCGTTCCGGAGCCATAGAAAATGTCGTTTACCCAAGGACTTTGGATTCCGGCCCATTGGGCAACTCCGGCAAATAGTATAGCGGCCGTAGTGGATGCGGTCGTTGCCGCGCCATACTTATACGCTGTCTTGTAGTACATAGATATAAATACGATGTTGAAGATCGCCAGCATGATGAAACATAATCCCCAAAAACCCATATGCGGCGGATAGAAAATGTAAGTCAGATCAGGATACAAACGAAAAGTAAATATACTGAAGATCATTGCAACGAGAAGATGCATGAGTTCAAGAATGACAATAACGGTTATCCTGGACTTCACGATGTCTGTTTTGGTCACAGGCATCATCGTACTAAACATCAAATCATTCTGGCTTTTAAATCCGCCAAACATATTCGGTATCGTTATGAAGCAGAAATATAGCGGTACGATAAAGTAGATCCAGCCGGGAATAAGCATTAAGCAGCCAATAATTAAAGGTAATACGAAGAACCAAGGGTTTACTCCTAATTTCAAATCTTTCATCACCAAATTATACATATACATCCTCCTTTTTTTTCGCGAAGTAGATCATGATTTCATCGAGGCTCGGCGTGGTTCCCCTTAGGTTGGAGAGTGGATCAATGTCTTTGGCATGAATCAATCCGGTAAAGCCGAAAGAGTTGATTTTGTAGGAAATCAAATGTTCCTTCACTTCGCCCAATTGGGCTTCACTGCCACTGAGTAAACGGTAGGACTCCTTAAACTCGTTTTTCTCGGAACTGGCAATGATTTGCCCGTGTTCAATGTAGGTTATAAAATCAGCACACCGCTCCAAGTCGGATGTAATATGAGTAGAGAAAAGAATGCTAATCTCGCCGCCAATAACGAGCTCCTGAAAGATATCCAGCAGATCGTCTCTTGAGACAGGATCGAGTCCGCTGGTCGGTTCATCTAGAATGAGCAGCTTAGCGCCATGCGATAAAGCAAGGGCTAGGTTGTACTTTACTTTCATGCCTGTAGACAGCTCTGCTATTTTTTTGTTTTCATCCAATTTGAATCTCTTCAGATAGTTGTAGTAGGCTTCATCGTTCCAATTCTTATAGAACTTCTTTGTAGCATTGGTCAGCGTTTTGAGCTTGCTGCGGGTATAGAAATCAATATCACCGAAGGCGCATCCGATTTCCTGCTTCAATTCGATTTCGTGTTCAGCGATGTTCTTGCCCAAAATGCATATTTCGCCACTATCGACTTGAACCATGTTCAAGATCGATTTGATCGTGGTCGTTTTTCCCGCGCCGTTGACCCCGATAAAACCCATAATATAGCCCTGCTCCAATTGAAAAGATACATCTTTGATCTGAAAATGGGGATATTTTTTATTTAAATTTCTAATATCTAATGCCAGCATACCCTACCTCCTCGAAAATTGTGTATTCCGTGTATGCACAATGTATCACGAGGCTTTTACGAAAGTCAATTAGTATTTCGCATACTCTTCCAAAATTTCCTCCCCACCCAGTTGTAATTCCCCTCCCCAAACTTACTTTATATATGAACGAGAAAATATAGAGTGAGGACAAAACAGGCGATGAAATTCAAAAAATTGGCCAGAACCTTTCGTCAGGAAACACGGGAAGCCGAGTGTAGGGAACGAGAAGCTGCACCTGCTCTTAATCAGGCACCCGATTGTACTCTTGCTTCCGAAGCCATTCCCGAACCGGAGGACAATGAAGCTGCCCCACCCTACAGCTCCAACCACGAGTATCTGGCAGAGGAATTGCAGCGGCTGGAGCTTCGGCTCAAACTCAGGATGCTGGAAGCGCCCCAACTGGACTCCGGGTTGTCTCAAATCGACGAAGAGATCCACTATTTGCTGGATGTCCAGTCCACGGATGAAGACGACACAAATCTGCTAACAGCGAAGATTAATCAGTTAGAACAACGTATCGCTTCCAGACTGAGGGCCAGTCATGGGCAAGAGGTCCGGCTGATCCTCCCGCAGGTGGCTTCTACGCTTAACCTGTCTTCTCTAGAGGTAAACATCGTTATTGCATGTCTGGCAGCTGAACTGGACCGCAAGTATGAACGGATCTACGCCTTTTTACAGAATGATATGACGGACAAGCGCCCTTCGGTTGAGTTTGTCCTGGGGTTGTTTACCGGGTCAGAGGAGGAGAGGGTTGCGGCCCGATTGCTGTTCGATGCCCATGCCCCTTTAATGAAATTTCTGCTGGAACGAAAAGGCGAATTCGGTGACAGCCGCACACCGCTGATCGCCAGACCGTTGAAGCTGGAGGATTGGGCGGTGAACCTGTTGCTCGGTTATGAGGTGCTGGACGAGCGGTTGACGAAGGCAGCAAGCCTGGACACTCTGGTCATTCCGCAGCGGACAGGATTCCCTGAAGAGCTGGAGCAGAACCTGCTGCGGTTTGTGAAGCATTACAGCAGCGGCGAGGAACGCAGGGCCGGCAGTCTCCTGTACTGCAGTGGTCCGGATGAAGCCGGGAAGCTTAGCGGCATTCGAGGTGTCTGCAGCAAGCTGGGATTAACTGTGCTGGTTGCCGATATGGACAAGCTGCTGCTTCCAGAGGTGGATTTCAGCGAAATGCTGAGGCTGCTTGGACGGCATGCGCTCCTGGAACATGCGGCTCTTTGCTTCGCAGGCTTCGACAGCATGGTGACCGAAGACGACCGTTACCGCGTGAAGATCCGGCTTCTAGTGGAAATGCTCGATACTTATGCACCTCTGACCTTTATCCTTGGAGAAGCAGAGTGGGGTATAAGCTTAACCGGGGTTCAACTGAATTTCATGCAGATCGAAATCCCCTTTCCGGACGCAGCGGCCCGCAAGCAGGCTTGGACGAACTTTGGTCAGGACTACAGGCTGTCTCCGAAGATCGAGCTGGCGGATTTCAGCGGCAGCTTCCGATTCACTTCCGGACAGATCCGGGCCGCGCTGAACGGCGGCGAGAATATCGCCGTATGGAACGGTTCCAGTGGGGCTGAGGTAAGCGCCAAAGATCTGTACGAGGCTTGTTACTTCCAGTCCAGCCGCAAAATCCAGGCGCTGGCAACGAAGATCCGGGCCATGTATACATGGGACATGCTGGTGCTTCCTGGCGAACAGCTAAGCCAGCTGCGGGAAATTTGCCACCAGGTGAAGTACCGCTCGCTTGTCTATGGGGAGTGGGGCTTCGCGGGACGGCTGTCCCTGGGCAGAGGGCTCAACATTCTGTTTTCCGGCCCGCCGGGCTCCGGGAAGACGATGGCAGCTGAGGTGATCGCCACTGAGCTGAACCTGGAAATCTACAAAATCGATGTCTCGCAGATTGTGAGCAAGTACATCGGGGAGACAGAGAAGAATCTGTCGCGGATTTTTGATGAGGCAGAGACCTCCAATGCTATTCTCTTTTTTGATGAAGCGGATGCCTTGTTCGGCAAGCGTTCAGAAGTCAAGGATGCCCATGACCGGTATGCGAATGTGGAGATCAGCTATCTGCTGCAGAAGATGGAGGAGTATACCGGGATCGTGATCCTGGCTACCAATTTGAATCAGAACCTGGATGATGCCTTTGCGCGCAGGCTGCATTTCAAGCTGGAATTTCCTTTCCCGGAAAAAAATCAGCGTGCGCAGATCTGGCGGGGCATGTTCCCGGCGGGAGCGCCGCTTGATCCGGACATGGATTACGATTTCATGGCGGAGAAGTTCATTCTTGCCGGAGGCAATATCAAGAACATTGCCTTGAACGCTGCCTTTTATGCCGCACACGAGGGCTGTGCAATCGGGATGAAGCAGATCATGCTGGCAGCGAAGCGGGAATATCTCAAGCTGGGCAAAACCTTTTTGCAATCCGATTATGCTCCGTATCACAAACTGATCGAGGTGAAATAAGCATGGCTGTGGATACCGGTACAGTAATTAGAGATGTCAGCACCAGTCTGAAAGCACTGCTTAAGGCACATGTGCCTGAGCTGAACGATGACAGCTTCATCAGCTTTGGCTCCCCAAGCGACATCGACAGCTCCACAATGAAGCTCTCGATGTGCCTATATTATTTGAGCCACAGTCCGAGCATGCGCAACAGTGAGAAGGAAGAGATCAGCGGCACGAACCAGTTCAATTATCCGCCCGCTTACCTCGATTTATATTATCTGCTCACCCCGTATGCCAAGGACAGAGAAACGGAGCAGCTCATACTGGGCAGAATTTTTCAGCTGTTCCATGAGCACCCGGTGCTCAGCGGCACAGACCTCAGGGGAAACCTCGCCGCTTGCGGAAATGACAAGATCCGGATTTCGTACAACAATCTGACGATTCAGGATATCAAGCAGCTGTGGGAGGTTTTTCCCGGCAAGCCTGCTAAGGTAAGCCTGTCTTATCTGGTATCTCCGGTAAGGCTGCCTGCGGATAAGTCGATTACGATTCCTCGGGTACAGGTAAAGGATCTGGGCATTCACCCCATTTAAATAGACAGGTCCAGGCTTCTTCTTTGAAAGGAGTGATTCATGGAGGGAACCCGTTGCAAGTCAACCGGAAAAGCGGATTTTCCGCAAAATCCAGCACATGCTCAACAGGAGCATAGGCTAACAAAACTTAGGCGTATGCTTTCGAAGCGAGTTTTGTCGAAGCGATCGCTCAGGAGCATAGGCTAACAAAACTTAAGCGTATGCTTCCGAAGCGAGTTTTGTACGTAGCTCAGTCATTGGAGCATAGGTTAACAAAACTTTTAGGAGGGTAAGAGATGGCAAATTATTTATCGCCAGGTGTGTATGTAGAGGAAGTCTCAAGCGGTGTCAAACCGATTGCCGGCGTAGGCACATCTGTAGGGGCTTTTGTAGGGATTTCAGAGAAGGGCGTGATCGGCAAAGCAGTGCTGGTCACGAACTGGAGCCAATTCGTCAACGAATTCGGCCAGTTTATTCCGAATGGCTATTTGGCTTATGCCGTGTATAATTTTTTCGCTGAAGGCGGTACCTCCTGCTATGTGGTAAGAGCGGCACCTACAGATATTCAGCCTGCCTCCCTTGCGATCAGAGACACCGATAACCTGGATCTGTTCAAGGTAGTAGCACGCTCGGAAGGGGTATGGGGCAACCGGATTTCGGTCAAGGTCAGCCAGTCCTCCAATAAGCAGCAATTCGGTTTCAAAATGGTCGTGCAATATTTGGAAGACAGTGATTTTAATGATGAATACAACGGGGAAGATGAAGCCGGCAAAATCGTCGAAATCTTCGACAATATGCTGCTGATCAATTTCGTGGAGAAGGTCAACGAGGTTTCTGCATTTGTAAAAGTGAAGCCGCTGGTCGATCTGACCATCCTGGAGAACATGGAGAAAACTCCGGCCTTTAATGAAACGGCCTTGTCGCTCAGCGGTGGTGTGAACGGGATGTCTCCGATTGATTTCCTGGGAGATTCGGTTAGACGGGCCGGGATTCACGCCTTTGACACCATTGACGGCATCAATATTGTGGCTGCTCCAGACCTTGCGGATATGGCCTACAGCCGGGGCACGATCCTGGACATGCTCAATTATTGCAAGCTGCGAAAAGACTGCATCTTCATTGTTGACCCTCCACATGGACTGACCCCGATGCAGGTCAAGGATTTCAAGGAAGGCGCAGGCAACTATTCAGGTAATTCGTTCAACACCTCCTATGGTGCCCTGTATTATCCTTGGGTCTACATTAACGATCCGCTCACAGGCAAGCAAAAGCTCGTACCGCCGTCAGGCGCGATTGCCGGAACCTATGCTTATGTGGATTCTGTTCGCGGTGTTCATAAAGCACCAGCCGGAACTACAGATGGCTATCTGGATACGGTTGTGGGCATTGAGAAGATCATCACCAAAGCGGAGCAGGAGCTGCTCAACCCGGAAGGCATCAACGTGATCCGTTCCCTGCCGGAAGGCATCTGTGTATGGGGGGCCAGAACCCTGTCCTCCGATTCCGAATGGAATTATGTCAACGTCCGGCGGCTAATGATGTACATTGAGGAATCACTTGACGAGGGCAGCCAATGGGTGGTGTTTGAACCCAATGATCCAAGCCTCTGGGGCAAGGTGAAGCGCAACCTGACAGCCTTCCTGACCCGGGTCTGGAGAGACGGCGCTTTGTACGGAACTACGCAGGAAGAGGCCTTTTTCGTCAAAGTGGACGAGGAGAATAATCCTCCGGCTGTACGGGATGCCGGCCAGCTGATTATCGAGGTCGGTGTGGCACCGGTCAAACCTGCTGAATTCGTAGTCATTCGGGTCAGCCAGAAAACCCTATCCAAATAAGAGATTGAGAGGAGATTTATCCTATGGCAACCGGCAAAAGAATGGACCCCTACCGCAATTACCGCTTCCGCGTCGTGATTGACGGTATTCAAACTGCAGCATTCGCTGATGCGACAATTCCAGATACCTCTACTGAGGCTGTGGATTACCGTGAGGGCATTGATGCTCCGCATGCACGCAAGCTTTCAGGGCTGACCAAATTCGGCAACATTACCTTGAAAAAAGGTCTGACCGACTCCCTGGAGCTCTACAACTGGCGCAAGTCGATTGAAGACAAGGGTGCCCTGAAGAACCGTAAGAGTTTGTCGATCATTCTGGTGGATGAAGAAGGCAATGACAAGGCGCAGTGGGATATCCTCGAAGCCTGGCCGATCAAGTATGATGTCAGTGCACTCAGCGCCAAAGGGAACGAAGTTTCCGTTGAATCCATGGAGCTGGTTCATGAAGGTGTACGCAGAGTGAAATAGCTTTTTGCATTTTCCCCATCGTCACAAGGAATTTGATACGATACGCCAAACATGAGATGGACGGTATAGGGATCAAATTCACAGCCTGAGGATGCGGGCGAAGTGAAGGAACTAGAATTTTCTGAAGCGAGGGATAACACTTGGAACTTTTGCAAACCGAATTCAGCTTCACATTGCCTAAGGGCTATGTGGATGAGGCAGGCACTCTCCATAAGCAGGGAACGATGCGCCTGGCCACCGCAGCAGATGAAATCACGCCGCTCCGGGATTCCCGGGTCCAGTCCAACCCGGCGTATTTGACGGTCATCCTGCTCTCCAGAGTGGTAACCAGCCTGGGCGGGCTTGGCATGATCACGCCGCGAGTGATTGAAGAATTGTATACTTCGGATTTTGCCTATCTACAGGATATGTATAACCGGATTAACCAGAACGGCACCAATACCGTACATGCTAAATGCCCCAAATGCGAGCAGCCGTTTGAGATTGAACTGGAACCGCCGGGGGAATAATCGGCTACCCCCTTGACCGCCTCTATGAGGAGGTAGCCTTTCTAACCTACTATCTGCATTGGGACTATCCAGCCGTGCTGAACCTCGAACACGCTGAACGGGACCGCTGGTGCAGGGAAGTCAGCAAAATCAACCAAAAGCTGGGTGGCGGGGAAGAGAAGAAGAACTTCTTTGAGGCTTAGGAGGATAACATGAAGGCGAATATTTTGAATATCGGTGCAAAAAGCAATTGGGTGCCCGGCTATCGGGAGGACCCCTATCTTGCCTATAACTTCATCGTGGAGATTGACGGGATATCCGTCGCCGGTTTCTCCGATGTCTCAGGTCTCAGTATTGAGACACAGGTGGAACGGAAGAACTTCGGAGGCGAGAACCACAAGGAATTTGTCTTCCTCGGCCAGACGAAATATTCTGACCTGACGCTGAAAAATGGGGTCACGAACGACGAATTTCTATGGAACTGGTATCAGAATGTGATCAATGGAGTCGTGAAACGCCGCAACGGGTCTATCTGCCTGCTGGATCATTCCGGCACACCAAAGGTGTGGTGGAACTTCATCGAAGCCTGTCCCATCAAGTGGGAAGGACCGGCATTCAGCGCCAGCAGCAGTGCAGTGGCAGTGGAAAGTCTGGTGCTGACCCATAACGGGCTGTACAGGTACCGGTAAATGAATACAGTAACATCTGATCAGAAAAGGCAGGATTTCGTCCAGTCCATTCTGGGGAAGTATGGCATCACCAGATGGCGGAGCCGGTTTCAGAATCTGATCCTGCGGCAATTCCCTTTGCTGTTCACAGAGCCTGAGGTGGTGAAATCCGCAGGTGCAGTTATTCATCAGGTGAGCCTGATTCAGCACACGCATATCCATCAGTCAATCATCCATCCGCTGACACAGGTTATGCTGCAGCAGCAATCTCCAAATCGAAAGTTGCAGATCAGTACAGGCAGCAGTGGAGCTGCAAAGGGCAGTCCTGATTCCTATCCGGGAAACCAGGGTAGCGAACAGAATACGCTTCACGGAGAGACCGGTAATCTGAACCTCATCCATGCCTTACAGGCGAGAGTCAGCAAGCAACAAAACAGGGATGGGGTTCCTGTAACAACGGCGTATCGATCTATCAGGCTAGCTGATAGTGAGCTGGAGCCTATAAGCCCACAAGATACACGGGCTTTGAAGAGAACAGCTGAAACAAGGCAGTTGCACTTGTCACCCGTGCCGGAATCCCCGGCAGGCGGAACAGAGCAGGTAGAGCAGCACCAGGAAGACGGGATTGTGCCGCATGCCCGGAAATCCCGGCAGCATGAATTCCTCAAGGACGATATCCCGCAGCCATTGCGGGCCGTCCATCAACAGTTGCATACGCTGCGGACCCACACCTTATTCCAAGCTGTTGACGCCTTGAACACTCAGCGTCATCGGTCACTGAAACGGGATCTGGCGGCTAATCGGGATGCGCAGTCAGGGCAACCTCCTGCAGGGGTGCTAAAGAATAACATAGAGGTTGCCTCCAGCTCTGGCGGGACCGCTGCGAATGCACAGCATAACTCATCTCCATGGATCTTCATGCCAAGTCAGGATTTCCTCCCTTCCGCAAGCCCCGGTATTCATCTGGGCTTAGGCCCGAGGATTGCGGCTGTGCTGGAGAAAATGGAGAGCAGACAGGTTCCCCGGAATCCGCTGCCGCAGGAGTCTGCTTCACTTCTCAACAGGCTGCAGCCCTTGGCCGTCCAGCCCATTCTGCTTCTTGCCGCTCCATTAGAACCCCAAGGTGGAGCTCTGCGGCAGGCTTCAACCCTGCTCAGCAGCACTGCACGCCGAGGGAACGCTAAGGGCCTCCCGGCAGATGATCCGATACCCGGCTTAATCCATATGGCTGGGGAGCCCGCAGTGCCTTCCGCGCAGCGGAGGAGCGGACGCGGTAGCTGGCCTTACATTGCTTCTCCGTCGCAAGAGGAGATGCAGCAGCCCGCAGGCAGACATTCCAGCCTGATTCTGCGGAAGCAGGAAGCACCCAAGGCTACAGGGCAGGAGACGGTCCAGCCGCTGCAGGAGGTGATGCCCCAGGGGCAGGATTCCCAGCAGATTAAGGCTCAGCCATCCCCCAGGGCGGCAGCCCCTGCTGCAAAGATGGACACTGCGGAACTGAATCAGCTGGCTGAACGGGTCTATCAGGTGCTGGAGAAGAAAATGGCGATCCGCAAGGATCGGAGGGGGCTTAGATAATGGCGGAAAAGGCGAAGATTATCCCCCTGGATATGGGCGGCGGAGCCATTGAGGTGATGTTCAACCCCAATGAGTACACCGTTTCCTTCGAAGGAAAATATACCGGGGAGAAGAACAACAAGCAATTTCAAATCACGGAGACACCGGAATTCAAGGTTTCTTTATTCTATGACACATATGAAAAACGCACGGATGTGCGTAAGAAAACCAGGCTGCTGACCTCGCTGCTTGATCCCAAGGTCAGCGGGAAAAGCACGAAAAAGCCGCCGGTATGCATGTTCGTCTGGGGCGGCTTCACCTACCGGGGCCTCCTCAGCAAAATTGAGCAGAAGTTCACGATGTTCATGGAGAATGGCACACCGGTCCGCTCTCTGCTTGACGTTACCTTCATCACGGACGAGCCGGACAAAACCGTGGAGGACAGCCAGGGCCTGAATGCCTGCCGTAAGCTATGGGTGGTTAAAAGCGGTGACCGGCTGGACCTGATCGCGAATGAGGCGCTGAAGGAGCCGCTGGCATGGCGCAGGATTGCCGAGCTGAACCGGATTGTGAATCCCGTCGGCTTTCCTGGAAAAAACGATATCGGGAGGACCTTGGTCATCCCGGATTAAGGCGGGGGTTGCATGGGCACCAGTGTAGCGAATTATAAGATAGAGCTGAATGGAAGCAAGCTGTCCGCAGAGCTTACTGCCGCGGTCGAGGGAGTTACGCTGGAGGATGAGATCAATCTGCCGGCTTTATTTTCCATTCAGATGAATATGGTCAATTCCGGCAGCGGGATGTGGCGGGGAACTGATCTGAAGAGTATCAAGCCGGGGGACAAAGTGAAGCTGTCCCTTGGTCTCGACAAGCCCCAGCCGCTGATCAGCGGAGAGGTTACTTCGCTGGATCTGAATTTCTCGGAGCACTCTGTACTGGATATTCGCGGGTATGACCTGCTGCACAGGCTTCGGATGGGGACGAGAAGCAAAGTGTTTGCGAAGAAAAAGCTCAGTGATATCGCCTCGGAAATCGCTAAGGAGCATGGCCTCACCCCAGTGGTTGATGATACGGGCACCGTCTATCCCTACCTGTTCCAGAACAATCAGAGCAACTACGAGTTTCTGCTGGAGCGGGCGGCCATGCTGGATTATGAGCTCTATGTAGACGACAAAAAGCTGTATTTTGTCAAGTCGCGGTCTGTGAAAGCTCCGGGGCTCCCCGAGATGACCTTCAAGAAGGATTTTGAACGGCTGAACCTGGAGCTTCGGACACTTACGCGGGGGAGTAAGGTGAAGGTCAAGGGCTGGGACGTGAAGGAGAAAAAAGAGCTGGAAGCCGAAGCGAAAACCGGAGACGAGACGACCAAGATGGGCGGCACCGAATCTGGGTTCTCTATAAGCGCCAAAGCCATCCAGGAATCACCCATTTCCATCATGGCGGAAAATTTGCTTGATATGAGCGAAGCCAAAACACTGGCGTCTGCCGCCTATAACAGCCGTCTGCGCGATTTCATTGCCGGGGAGGGGATGTGCTGGGGGAACCCGCTGCTCCGGTCCGGCCAGACGGTGAAGCTGATGGGCATGGGCGACCGCTTCAGCGGTATTTACTATATTGTCTCTACGGTTCATAAGATTGACAGCAAGGGGTATACAACGACTTTTAAGGTGAAGAGGACTGGCCTATGAATGAGGGACCCGGAATTACCAGTTTTGTCGATAGCATCATCAGCGAAGGACGGCTCTTCGGGGTCATGGTGGGGATTGTGATCAACAATGACTCCGCGAACCATGCGGATAAACCGGGACCTGGACGGGTGAAGGTGAAGATCCCGCTGATGGGCATGCCGGAATCCAACTGGGCCCGGATGGCCTCATGGATGGCCGGGAAGGAGCGGGGGGCTTTTTGCCTGCCTGAGGTGGACGATGAGGTGCTGGTGGTTTTTGAGAACGGGGATGTTAACCGCCCCTATGTGATTGGGTCTCTGTGGAACGGGAAGGATGCTCCGCCGGAGACCAACAAGGACGGCAAGAATAATATCCGAATGTTCAAGTCACGCAGCGGACATATCCTACAGTTTGCCGATACCGAGGGGAAAGAGAACATTACGCTCACTTCCTCCAAAGGTCATGTAATCAGGCTGGATGACAAAGGCGGCGCAGAGCAAATCCAGATCATGGATAAATCAGGAAAAAACAAAATCGTTTTTGACACCAAAGCCAATAAGATATCGGTCCTGTCGGGACAGGATATTGAAATTTCCGCCCCGAGCGGCAAACTGTCCCTCTCCGCCAAAACCATTGAAATGAAATCATCAGCGGACACCAAGATTGAAGCTTCGGCGGGCATGGATGTCAAAGCAGCGGCAAGTATGACGATCAAAGGCGCAACGGTCAACATTAATTAAAAAGGAGGCTAAATGATGGGACAGCCTGCCGCGAAAAAAGGCGACCGCATTCTGGCCACCGATACGCATATCGTGATGCTTCCTGCCGGAGCTGCGCTTGTACCGACACCTCTGCCTCATCCGTTTACGGGGATTCTGGACGGTGCGCTCAGCACGAACGTCAAGATTATGGGCCAGCCGGCAGCTACAGTGGACTCCACGGCAACCAATACACCGGCACATGTCCCGCAGGGAGGCCCGTTTCAAAAACCTCCCAAAAATCAGGGGAAAATCATCGCCGGAAGCGCAACAGTAAAAATCAACGGGAAAATGGCCGCCAGAAACAGTGATCCGGCGCTGACGTGCAATGATCCGGCCGACCTGCCGGTAGGCAAGGTGGTTGCGGCGGGAACGGTCTTAATAGGAGGCTGAGTTATGGAAGTCGTAGATTTTTTGGGACGGGGCTGGAAGTATCCCTTCGCTGTCCAAAGAGGCAGAATCAACGCATCGGAGGGAGAAGACTCCATCCGGGAATCGGTCATTCTGATCCTTTCCACCGCCCGTGGCGAACGGGTAATGAGACCGGACTTTGGCTGCCGGCTGAACGAGCTGGTATTTGCGCCGAATACGATGAGCACTGCCACATTGTTAAGAAGCTTTATTGAAGAAGCGCTGTTGAACTGGGAGCCGCGGATCGAAGT
This sequence comes from Paenibacillus sp. P32E, assembly GCF_001909085.1. Lineage (NCBI taxonomy): Bacteria > Bacillati > Bacillota > Bacilli > Caryophanales > Paenibacillaceae > Paenibacillus > Paenibacillus sp. P32E. The sequence goes on from NZ_LVYY01000057.1 coordinate 15,555, forward strand.
GGATGATATTACAGTCACACCGCGCTCCGACCAGTCTGAGCTGGAAGTGTCCATTGACTATACCATCAGGGCCAGCAACAGCAAATATAATCTCGTCTATCCATTCTTCCTTGAAAGCGTGGGGAAATAATGACAAACATTGTACCTACCATTGACAAGCGGAATCAGGAACAGCTGGTTCCAGAGCTGAGACGCTTAATCTACCAATACTGCAGCAGGGAATGGACAGATTTGACGGAGCTGGAAGCGGACAAGAAGGTGGACGCTCTGGTTCATATCTTTACCAATATGACGGGTAAGGTCATCGACCGGCTGAACAAGGCACCCGAGAAAAACTTCATCTCCTTTCTGAATCTGATCGGCATTCATCCTACACCGCCGAGAGCAGCCAAAGTACCGCTGCTGTTCAAGCAAAAGCCGGATGCGGACCCTATTAATACGATTCCGGCAGGGACCAAGGTATCGGCACAGCCTGAGAATCAGGCGGAGGTTATTTTTGAAACGGAAAAGGATCTGACGGTCATCCAGCCGCGGCTGGTGAGAGCCGTTAGCCTTGATCCAAAAGAGGACCAGTGGAGCAATCAGGATTACCTCTTCTCAGAGGAGCCTTCCGGCCAAAGCGCCAAATTGTTCCGAGGTGATTCGACGGTAATCCACAGGCTGTATCTGGGACAATCGGAGCTGCTGGGGTTCGGGGAAGAGAACAGCCGCTTGTCTGTGTACTTCAACAAGCCGGAAGCGGCATTGTCTATGGCTGTGCAGAATCAAGGTGTGACCGAAGCTCTGGTGCTGAATATGGATTGGTTCTGCTTCGATGAAGAGGGCAATACTGTTCAGCTCCATCCGGAGATGTCCGGGACCCTGGAGGATACTGCATGGAGGGCTGTGTTCCGGTTCAATCATCTGTCCGGGGTTCATGCGAAGACGATTACCGGCTATGAACAAGCCGAAGTTCGGCGTAAATGGTCCAATAAGTGGATATTTGCCGAACTGAAGACACCTATAACAGCCTCTACATTGATGCCGGATATCGAGGACATCCGTATGGAGCTGAATGTAGCAAGTCCACTGCCGCTGACTCCGGATTTGACGGTCCACAACGGCAACCTGCTGGATATGGGCAAGGATTATTATCCTTTCGGGGAGAAGCCCAAAGTGAACGATACTTTTTACATCGCTTGCAGGGAAGCTTTCTCCAAAGCAAATGCACAGATTACGCTGACGATTGAGCTGTCTGATCCGGAGATCAGCAAGCTGCCGGATACTTCATACGTGCGGCTGGGCTGGGAGTACTGGAATGGCAAGGAATGGCTCGTGATCGGCAGCCTGGAAGAGCTTCCGGGTAATGATGCTTCTGCTGAAATCGGTAACAAAGGAAGTGTAGCCAGTCTTACAGCAAGCGGAACCCTGAGATTTCAGTGTCCCGGGATCAAACCGCTGACCCTGAACGGTGAGGAAGGCTACTGGATTCGTGTCCGCATCACCGGCGGCAATTATGGTGAGGAAGCGAAATATGAATACGAAGATGAAGCGGTCAAGCTGGGAGAGGGAAGCTTCACCGTAGCCCAGCTGAAGGTTACGCAAGCGACTTATGCGCCACCTTCGATCCGCAAACTGGGTATTGCCTACAGCTACACGCTGGAGGCGCATCCGCAAACAGTGCTCACAGAGAATAATTTCAGCTTTGAGGACAAGACAGCCGAATGCCTGAAGGCCGGGGAATTTTTCAAGCCCTTCTATCCCTGTACCGAGCTTGCACCTACATTCTACCTGGGCTTTGACCGTGACATCCGCAATCTTCCGGTTTCGCTCTTTTTCCCGTTAACCGGTGAACAGCTCGGGCGTCCGGTTGTGGCCTGGGAATACTGGGACGGCAGAAGATGGCTGACCTTAAGTGTCAATGACGAGATCCGGGGCTTCACCCGCAGGGAGATTCTGCAGTTTGCCGTGCCATCGGATATCGAGAAACGCGCGCTGTTTGGAACCGAGCAGTATTGGATTCGCGCCCGGCTGGATGAAGGACGCTTTGAGATCTTTCCCCAGGTAGATGCTATCCCCTCTAATGCGGTGTGGGCCCGCAATTCTTATTCGGTTGCAGGCGAGATTCCGGGATCAAGCAACGGTGAAGAGAACCAGAGCTTTCAGTTGTCGAAGTCACCTGTTCTGCCTGGCCAGAGTCTTCGCGTCCGGGAGGCCTCGGGCCAAGGGGAATGGGTGCTGTGGGAGGAAGTCGCCACCTTCTCCTTGTCTACATCGGACGGCAGGCACTATATGCTGGACAGAAGCAGCGGAGCAATTATTTTCGGTGACGGCAGGAATGGGATGATCCCGCCTACCGGAATTGATAATATCCAGTGCGACTACAAGCATGGAGGCGGGGCTGCCGGCAATGTTGCGGCAGGTGCAATAACGAAGATATGGGACAGCTTCAGCTGGCTGGATTCGGTGACCAATCCGGTGGCGGCGGATGGCGGATTTGACCAGGAGGAGGCGGATCAGGCTGAGATCCGCGGGCCGCATACGCTGAAAAGCTGGGACCGGGGCGTTACCGCAGAGGATATGGAGTGGCTGGTGCGCGAGGCCATGCCCCAGATTGCCAAGGTAAAATGTCTCAGCGCCATGAATCGTGACCTGGAGTTCGTTCCCGGCACAGCCACAATCATTGTGGTCCCGGATACAGACGAGCCGAAGCCGGTTCCCAGCCAGGAATTGCTCAGTGAGATTGAAGCCTATCTATGTGACAGAGCTTCAGCGACGCTGGACACGAATGTGCCGGGTATCGCAGTGATTGGCCCGGATTATGTACAGATCGGCGTAGAGGCAGCAGTTGCTTTTACCTCGGTAGAGCAGCGTAAAGTGGCGGAGGGCCGGATTATAGATAACCTGAAGCAGTTTTTTCATCCGCTCTATGGAGGGGACGGGAAAAAGGGCTGGGAGCTGGGCCAAAACCTGTATATTTCCGAGGTCTATGCTGTGATTAAGAATACGCCAGGCGTTGATTATGTTTCCGGTATTGTCATCAAAGCTTCGGTGCAATGCTTCACTGTAAGTCTTGAACCCTTGGAGAACGGACCTTATAAACCTCTTGCCCCTTACCCGAAATACAGCGCGGTCCGGTCTGACGATAATTCCATTCAGTACGCGCTTGCTGAGCGGGTGGAGGCCGGAAGCGGGGTGAAATCGCTGGTGCTTAAGGGCTTCAAGAAGAATGGGGTGATCAGGCTCCGCTACAGAACCTATGAACCGGTACAACTGATCGTTGTCTCCATTGACGGTGACATTCTAGAATGCCAGACTCTGGACGGACAACCGCTGGAGCGCAGCTATCCTGAGGGCAGTGACCTAGAATTTGATATCACCGATGATTTGACGGTCCGTACCTATATTCTTAACAGTCTGGCTTCGGGTGCAACTTCGTTTTTTGTAAAAATCGCTGTGTTTGAGCGGGGGGACATCGTCTTTTTAAGCCGGGCCGATGAGTATGTCAACACTACGCCGCTCAAGATCCGTGGAATCCACTCGGAGAATATCTTCCTTGAGGAAGACGAGCTGATCTATGGAGGGACACACCTGATCAACAAGCCGGAGGAACATCTCTTTTCATATCTTCTGGATAAGAATACGGGCCTATTGCATGATTTGACCGGGACAACGGCAGATTGCAGGCTTGCGGAGATCCTCAAGGAGGACCGGAAGTTTCTGACCGAACGGGCTGCTGCTCCGGGGTCAACGGTACATTGCCCTTATTGTTTTCCGGCGGAGCAGTAAATTGACCATAGAAAGGAGGAAGACTTATGCCGCTTCCAGTACCGAGTCTGGATGATCTGGGCTTTGACGAGCTTGTGGCGGATGCCAAAACGCTGATTCCGCTCTACGATCCGGACTGGACGAATTATAACCCCTCGGATCCCGGCATTACGCTGATTGAGCTGTTTGCATGGTTCAGTGAAATGGTTCTCTACCGGATTGACCAGGTGACAGAAGCAAGCCAGGTGCAGTTTCTCAAACTGCTGGGTGTAACCTTGACTGAGGAAGAAGAGCTGACAAGCGGGATACGGCGCGGGGTGAAGCAATTCTCAGAGTGCTATAGAGCAGTAACTTCGGCGGATTTTCAGCTTTTGGCGGAACAGGGCTTGCTGGAAATCCCAGGCATCCGGGAGACATATCCTGACCTAGCGGTGCGTATCCTCTGTCTGATCAATACGGACATGGAGAACGGCACTGGCGTGAACAAAGAGGCTTTCGGTCATGTCTCAGTGATCTTAGTTCTGCAGACAGCGAATCAGAAGGATCTGCTCAGAGAAATGACGGCAATGAAGCAGAGTGTCAAAGCCTATCTGGATGCCCGCAAGCTGCTGACCACCCGTGTCCATGTGGTAGAGCCCGATTACCGGGATGTTGCGATCGAAATGGTAGTTTCAGCCATGGACAAAAGCATCGGCAGCACGGTTACCGACAGCATTACCCGTTTTTTAGATCCGGTAAGCGGAGGAGAGGAAGGCCTGGGCTGGCTTCCGGGAAGAAAACTGTACGCCTCCGATTTGTATCATCTTGTAGAAGGCCTATCCGGAATCGATCATGTGACGAGTGTGACGCTGGACGCTCCTGACCTGCTGCCGTATCAATTATTTAAGCTGAAGGATCTGAAGGTTGAGGTGGAATCATGAGCAGTCACAACGATTACAGTTATGTGCAGTATCTTCCAAGAGTATTCCAGCAGAAAGCGGGGGAATCCGACGAGAAGTTTTTTCTGGGCCGGTTCCTGAAGGCCTTTGAAGCTATGCTCTCTGGTAAAACAGGCGCAGCAGGTCAAGAGTCACTTGGAATTGAAGCGCTGCTGGATAACTTGCATCAATATTTTGACCCGGGCAGGGCCCCCTCCCAGTTTCTTCCTTGGCTGGCAGGCTGGGTAGGCCTGGAGCTGGAAGAAGGGCTCGAATATGACGGAGAACAGGATAACCGGGAAAGAATGCTTTCCCCCCGGCAGATTTTGCCGCTTCCAGCCGCCCGCAGTACGGTCAACCGTAATTTGATCGGCAGCATTGTCCAGCTCTACAAAAAACGCGGAACCCTGGATGGGCTCGCGAAATATTTGCAGGTGTATGCGGGGGAAGAGGCTGCCATTCACATCAGTGATTTCGAAGAGCCTGTCCGCTGTGGCCAGTCGCAACGTGTGGGAATCAATACGATGGTTGGAGCGGCGGAGCCGAGCTATTTTTCTGTTCATGTCATCCTTCCCGCATACAGCCGGAGCCTTCTGCAGAACAAAGTGCAAATCCTGCAGGAGGTCATCCGGAAGGAAAAACCTTTTCACACCAATTCCAGCCTGAATATTGAAGTTCCGCACATGTGCCTGGGGGTATATGGACGCGTGGGAATGGAGACCTTGCTCGGGGGTATGACAGAGGAATAGAGAATAGAGAACGGAGGCAAGCGAATCATGGGAAAAGAATTTGCAAGAATGCGTTACTTTGACGGGCTCTTCCTGAATGCGGAGGATTATAGGCTGGACCAGGATTTCTACCTGCGTCTGCAGCGGCTGCATAACCGTTATCTGCATACCTGGGGCATTGTTTGCGGCCTGAAGGTGCTGCCTTTGCTGGATCAGGGCGAATACTTGAAGGTAAAGATTGCGGAAGGCCTGGCCTTGAATCAGGCAGTGATTAAGGGGACCACCCCCCAGAAGAATGAGAGCATCAGCCAGGAGATCCTTATTTATGAGGGGCATCCGGACAATCCGGTGGATCTTTCCGAGTATAACGCCAACGAAAGTATCTATATCTGGGTCAGTTATGAAGAGATGGAGACCGACCGCAATATCGAACGGGGCCAGGGAGAAAAGATTCATATCTGGGAGCGGGGACGGATCAGCCACGGCACCGCCAAACCTGATAGCTCTGAACATATTGTTCTGGCCCGGGTCGTCCCGCGCAAACAGGGAATTGAAACGGTAATCGACAGCGCTTGTATCTTTGACTACGACAGTGACGCTGCCCGCACGCCCCTTCGAACCTACGCAGGCGCAGCCGGTAAGAAGATGGTGACAGAGAAACTGATTATCAAAGCAAAAAGTGAAGACAGCATCGACAATATGCAATTAGATGAAGAAACGCTCGCTGCGATGCCATCAGTCTATACGCTGCAGGAAGGCAAGGTGCTGGAGGTCAACGCCCCGGATACCCGGTTTACAGGAAACCTCTTGGTTGCCGGTGACTTAACCCTCCAGGGAGAGCTCATTCTGCAGAGCAAGGATAAATCGCAAAGTGAAATGCGGATCATGAACAGCTTCGTTGAGGTTAACAGTCCTAATACAGATGATCCGAACTATGAATTTCCCGGCCCGCGGGACGGCGGACTTGAGGTCTACCGCGGCGATGGCGGCACTCATGACGCACGGATTGTCTGGGTAGAGGCGGATCAATGCTTCAAGGCCGGGATTGGCACGGATCTCAAAAAAATCGCTTATGGCAACGAGTGGGACAGTCTGATCAAGTATGAGTTCGCTGACTTGCTGCACAGACACAGCAAGCTCTCGTCGCCGGGCGGATCGTCGGTTGGCTTCAACAGCTCTGGCAAGCTGTACAGCGATGCTGATTTGGCGCTGAAGGACGGGACCACCTTATGGCTGAAAGGCACAAATCCGGACACCATTGACAGCTCGCATGGGCTGGGGTGGTTCGGAACCGGCAAGCCTTTTGCCGCTGCTGAGGTGGACGGGCCTGTATTATTCGGGAACAGCGGCGGTGTTCTGGGCACAAGAACGGCAAATAGTGACGGCTCCCGGACAGACAAGACGGTACTTTCCTGGAACAAGACCGGGTATGTCGGGATCGGCCCCCGCAAAGCTTTGGAGGATTCGCTGGATGTCGATGGCAGCCTGCGGATTCTTAGCGGTAAAAATCCGGTCCGGTTCACTTCCGTATGGTCAGGCTTCCCCGATAATCAAATGAATGGCGCAGAGATCAGCAATGACATCACCGATCACAAAGCATTGATGATTGTGGGCAACCAGTCCGCCGGGCAGGGGAGAAAGGTTGCGATCTGGGACCGCCTCGATGTGAACGGATTTCTGTATGTGAACGGTAAAATGCAGGCATCACAAGAAATCATTCCAAGTGCAGGGAAAGGTGAGCACAACGGCATCATTTTCCCGGCCAACCCGGGAGGCGGCGGTTCGGACCTTGCCTGGATCAAATACTATCCGCGCACAGGCGAGGATTGCACGCTGGAAATCGGCACCTCGAATGATGCCAATGATCACATCTCACTGAATGCTTCCGGGAATGTCGGAATCGGTACGCTGACCCCGTCGGACAAGATGGATGTCGCCGGGGAACTGCGTGTCCTGAGCGGCAAGAATCCGATCCGGTTCACATCAGCCTGGTCAGGATTTCCGGACCAGGCCCGGAACCAGGCGGAGATCAGCAATGACACCACAACCTACAAATCCTTGATGCTTGTGGGCAATTCCTCCTCTCCGGACGGCAAACGGAAGGTTTCGGTCTGGGACCAGCTGGATGTGAACGGATTTCTGCAGGTGAACGGCGGTGCCCGCATAACGGGAGATCTGCAGATTACAGGCAGCATCAAGACAGATGTGTTCAACTTTGACGGCAGATTCAAAAAGCTGGATGTCGCTGATAATTTTGCAGCCTATGTACGTTGTGCCGATTTCTATATCGGCTACTCGGGCCGCCGCGGAACACCCGGCAGAGCCTTAGTCGATAACGGAAGCCATCTGGTGCTTAATTACGGCAACGACTGGTCTTATGCTTCCGTACACAGCAGTCTTGAAGTGAAGAATGCGCTGAATCCCAGCGCGGGCAGCGGAAATAACGGCATTATCTTCCCTTCTGATCCCGGCGGGGGCAGCGGTGATTCAGCCTGGATCAAATTCTATCCGACCAGCGGGGAGAACTGTGTACTGGATATCGGTGTATCCAATGATGCCGGGGACCGCATCTATCTGCATGCCAGCGGCGGCGTTTATGCGAACGGCAGTATGTACTGGTGGTCCTCGCGCGAGCTCAAGGACAACATCGCCGATATTCCTGTCAAAGAAGCAAAGCAGCTGCTCGACGGGCTGAACCCGGTTTCTTTTAAGTACAAAGGAAGTACGAAGGAAAGAACCCTTGGTTTTATCGCTGAAGAGGTGCCAGCAGTTCTGGCGGACCCTGATCAGCGGGCAATCAGCGGGATGGATATCATCGCTGTTCTGACCAGTGTGATGAAAGACCAGCAGAAGGCTATCGCAAGAATGCAAAAACAAATCGCAACCCTGCAGGGTGCGTAAAAATTGGAGGATAAAAAGATGAAGGAACAACTGGAAGCACGCATGAACGAATTGAAGGCAGAACTCGAATCCGGCCGGCAGATGCTGCAGGAGCTGGACGAGAAACGCAGTAATCTGGGCTATGCCATGACACGGATCAGCGGGGCCATTCAGGTACTGGAGGAGCTGGCTGCGGGGGAAGAAGAGTCCGTTCAAGCCTGAACAAGCTGTAACTATGAAAGCCGGGAGGAGTGGGATTGTGCCAAAGGATATGAAACGCATGAATTATTTCAACGGGCTGCTGCTAAAAGAAGAGGACTTAACACTGGATCAGAAATATCATAAGCGCGCACGCGGGCTGCATAACCGTTATTTTCATAATTGGGGAGTCGTAACCGGACTGAAGGTTAATCCAAAAGAGTTGACCAAAGTAGAAATTGATCCGGGGCTTGCCTTGAACCGAGTTACGGACCCGGACAACAATGAAGAGATCAGCCAGGAGATTCTGGTCAGTGACACCCATCCGGCGAGGGTTCTGGATCTGTCCGGATACAGCACCTCGGATCAGATCTATATTTCAGTCAGCTATAAGGAAGAGCTGGCAGACCCTGATCTGCTTAAGGGGGGCGGGAATAAAATTCATGTGTGGGAGATCGCGGATATCAAAGCCAGCTCCCTGAAGCCTGAGGATGTGCGCAAGGACATTCTGTTGGCCCGTGTAACCCTGAAGCATAATCAGGACGGAGCGCTTAGCATCGACCGGATATATGAGACTGACGTGGATGGAACGCTGCTTGTGACCAGAGCCGTGGGCGGCGAAACGCTGAAGGCTAACAAAATTATTCTCGGTTCGAAGGAAGATCCCGACCAGCCCTTCTTGAGCAACTCTGTGAAAGAGGATGGTAAAGAGGGAAATAAGCTTAATGTTCATGCAGGCCTGACCGAATTTACGGGCAATCTGAGAACCGGTGCGATTAGTACCTACGGGACTCTGGATGTAAACGGCGAGCTTATTGTCACTGCCGGCAGTGAGCAGGTGTTCAAGGTCAATGATTCCGGGGACGTGGATATGACGGGCTCCGTTGCCGTAGCAGGACCTTTGTCCGCAAAAAGCGGGATCGAAGTCAGCGGAGGCATGGCTGTACTGGATGTATCTCAGGTTATGGTTGGCGGAAATATGGTTACGATCAACAAAAATGCCAGTGCGGAAAATAGCAGCGGCATTGAAATCATCCGCAAGGACCAGCCCAGTGCCAAGCTGCTGTGGGATGAAAAAAGCAACGGGTGGATGATAGGGACTGCTGAGAAAGAGGGTGACCCGGCCAGCGGCATGTTCCATGTAGCCTATGGCCACGAGTGGGAGCAGCTGCATGGGGGCGCGATAGCGGATAGCCTGCATACCCACAGTCAGCTGCATTCGGCAGACGGAAAGCCGGCTCTCCGTACCGACACAGCGGGAAATATCCAGATTGACCAGACATTGACGGTGTCCGGAAGTCTGGTGTCCAAGCGGGACGGCTTGGAAGTCTTCCGGGGAGAAACGCTGCCCAATGCCAAGATTGCCTGGAATGAGAAGGCCAAATCCTGGCAGATCGGTACGGTTAACGGGGATATGTCCAACATTCCTGACGGGAAGCAGTGGGATGAGCTGACCGGTGGCAGTAATGCGGATGCTCTGCATACCCACCGACAATTTCATAATGAAGACAAGACCCTGCTGGCTCTGGAAATTGGTGCGGACGGGAATGTGAATATCCCTCATGAGCTGATGGTCGGTGAGACACTTACGGTCAATAAGCTGATTGTCAGAGAAGAAGAGATCGTCATCAAAAAAGTAGAACAAGAGGTGACGGACAGCTTCCTGACCGTAAACAAGGCGGAGACTGACGCGGCACTCAGCAGCAAGGGTGGTCTGGACGTGTACCGGGGCAGCCACAATCCGAAGGCCCGGATGGAATGGAATGAGACAGACCGCAAATGGAAAATCGGAATTGAAGGCAGTATGTCTGACATTCCGTATGGAACCCAATGGGATTCCTTGACAAACGGTTCAGTGGCCGACACCGCTCATAAGCACAGCTCCCTAAGCACCCCTTCAGGCGGAACCGTACTGTCTGCCGACGAGCAGGGGAAGCTGTCAGCTTCAGGGAATATAGAGATTGCCGGAACCCTGAAGGGCAAAGGCAATGCGGATCTGAATGCCGATCTGAAAGTAGGCGGTTCTGCTACTATCGAAGGCAACCTTACGGTAAAAGGTAAAACCACCTATGTCAATAAAGAAGATATGGTTGTCGTCAGCAACCGGATTGAACTGAACAAGTTCGAAGGCAACAGCTCCGCCTTGAAGCAGAGCAGCATTGAAGTCTACCGGGGCAAGCTGAATCCGAGTGCCAAGCTGGTCTGGAGCGAGACGGACGGCAGATGGAAGCTGGGGCTCGGAGATGAGCTATCCAATATTGCCTACGGCAGCAATTGGGATGCACTGACCGGAGGAGTGAGCTCGGATGCGGACGGTCTGCATCGTCACAATTCGCTGAGTGACAGTAAGGGGAAGACTGTCATCCAGGCAACCGCTGAAGGCAATATTGAGATTGCAAACAGTGCGGAGGTACAGGGAACCCTTACTGTCAACAATGGCGCGGATATCAGCGGCGGACTGGCCGTGGAGGGCTTGCTGAAGGTAGACGGCAACCTGATTGTCAAAGGTACCACGACGACCGTTAAGCGCGACGATCTCGTCGTTACCAATAATGTGATCGAGATTAACAAGTTCGAAGGCGAAAAGCCACCCGCGAACGAGAGTGGTATTGAGGTTTACAGGGGTGAATCACAGCCCGCCGCTAGAATGATCTGGAATGAGAGTGAACGGAAATGGAAGGTGGGCATCGGCGCTGCGCTGGAAAATATCGCAAGCGGCAGCTCCTGGGACAAGCTGACACAAATGGTTAGTGCGGACTCCTTGCATATCCACAGCCAGCTGTATAATCCGCAGACCGATATTCTGGCGCTTAGCGCCAGTGCCGAGGGTGATGTGGATGTTCATCATGACCTGACAGTCGGCAGCAATCTTACCGTGGCCGGTGATCTGGAGGTCCGGGGGAAATCTGCCAGTATTCATACGGATGAACTGGAAATCGGAAGTCCATGGATCACGATCAATCAAGAGGGTGATCATGTCTCTTCCCTTTCCGGCGGAGGATTGGAGATTTATCGCGGTCTGAATGCGCCGGCAGCCTCCATCTCATGGAACGAGGATAAGGATCAGTGGCAGCTTGCAACCCCTACGGAATCCGCCGCATTGGTTGTAGATACATCCGGCAATGTCAATGCAACCGGGGGGCTGAAGGCGGTGAACGCCAATATCCTTGGTGCGGTTACCGCAGCCAGTGCTGCTATTGCCGGAACGGTAACCGTCGGTGATGGGCTTGAAGTTCTCCAGGGAACGGAGACCAGTGCACAGATCAAATGGGCGAAGGACCGCTGGAAGCTGGGGACCGCCGGCAAGACCGTACTCAGTCTGACACGCAGCGGGAAAATGGGTGTGGGCACGGATAATCCCACCGAGGTGTTGGATGTAGCCGGGAAGGCGATCTTCCGGACGGAGGCGGAAATTGCCGGAGCAGCAACTTTTTCAGGCAAGGTCACTGCAACAAATGAAGCGGTCTTCGAAGGAGATACTTCATTTAACAAGGCACTGAGTGCTGTAAATGTTGCAGTAAGCAAGAATGCAATTGTAGCTGGCAGTGTTGTGGCAGGTGGATTTGAAGCCCCGCGCGGGCTGGACAGCAACGGTAAAGCCCTGCCGAATGCGCGGATCGTCTGGAATAACGTCCAGAAGGCCTGGTTCTATGGCGACGGAGATACGCTATCGGAATTTGGAACAGGCAAAGGCGGCCAGAACAAGCTCTATAACGCGCTTGGAGATACGATTGCCTTGTTTGCCGATTCCGAAGGCAAGGTAGGGATAGGTACCAACACCCCGCTATCACTGCTGGATGTGAAGATCAAGGGCGGGAATACAGCTTTCAGTGTAACCGGAACCGGGAATGTCGGCATCGGGACCTATGCTCCCAAAGTGAAGCTTGATGTACAAGGCGACACATCAGTTACAGGAAACCTTACGACTACAGGAACTGTTACTGCGGCTAATGCGGTCATCTCTAAGGATTTAACTGTAACCGGCAATCTAACCGTGAACGGTGATACGATAACCCTCAACGCCGCTACGCTGGAAGTGGAAGACAATATCATCAGGGTCAACAAATATACACCACAGGCAACCCCGATTGTGGCAAATGCCGGGCTGGAAGTATTCCGCGGCGGGACTGCACTTCCTGCCCAGCTTCTGTGGGATGAAACCGCTGATCAGTGGCTGGCTGGTCTCTCCAATTCGCTGAAGGCGGTTGAATTCAAAGGCCATACTCATCCGGAGTTTGCCGAATTATCCGGCGCATTTACGGTGGAGTCCGGGAATATCGGGATCGGCACGGCGACACCAGCCGCCAAGCTGGATGTCAATGGCAATGTGGCTGTCTCCGGTAAGCTGAACGCTGCAGACGTTGCTGTTAGTGGTATATTAACTGCCAAAGATGTTGCGCTAACCGGTACGGCAGCCTTAAAAGACGCAACGGTAAGCGGTGTACTTACTGCAAAGGATGCCGTACTCAGTGGTTCATTGACGACTAAGGATGCGGAGGTTAGCGGCAAGCTGAGCGTTAAGGATGTTACCCTCAACGGTAGCCTTACGCTCAGCCAGGGCATCGAAGTGAACAGGGGAACAGATCCGAAAGCGCAGATTCTCTGGGACGAGTCCACGGATGCCTGGCAGGTGGGCGTAGCTGGCAGTCTGAAACAGCTTGCGTACAGCGGCCATACCCACCAGGAGCTGACAGATTTGACCGCAGTTCTGAAGATTGCCTCCGGGAATCTCGGGATTGGCACTGCATCGCCAGCCGCCAAGCTGGATGTGAACGGCAATGCGGCTGTCTCTGGCAAGTTGACCGTCGCCGACATCGGCGTCAGCGGTACATTAACCGCTAAGGACGCTACAGTGAGCGGCATATTCACAACCGCCAATGCCTCGGTCACCGGTAATCTGTCTGCCAAGGATGCATCCATCAGCGGCAGCCTTACGCTTACCCAGGGCATTGAAGTAGGCCGAGGTACAGACGCGAAAGCCCAGATTCTATGGAACGAGGCTCTGGACGAATGGCAGGCGGGCACGGCCGGGAGCATGAAACAGCTCTCGTACAGCGGCCATACGCACCAAGAGCTTACAGATCTGGCTGGAGTGCTGAAGATTGCTTCCGGAAATGTCGGAATCGGCACCGCAGCACCAACTGCCAAGCTGGACGTAACCGGCAATGTGGCAGTATCCGGTAAGCTCTTGGCAGCCGACGCCGAACTAAGCGGGAAGCTTATTGCGAAGGAGGCTTCGCTAACCGGTCTTCTGAAGGTGAAGGAGGCTGAGATCAGCGGCAGTCTGGCGGTTAGCCAAGGCATCGAGGTGAACCGGGGGACGGATAAGAAAGCCCGGATTTTCTGGGATGCGTCCAATAATGTATGGCAGGCTGGAATGGAAGACAATATGCAGACCCTCGTCTGCAAAGATGCCGTCTATGACGAGCTCATCCAGTTGGCCGATGTGGTAACCGTTGACTCCAAAAGCAATATAGGGATCGGCAAAATCCCAACTGATGATTACAAGCTGGACGTGAACGGCAACCTGCGGGCGACCAATTTTGCACAAACCTCTTCCAGAACCTTCAAGGAGAACATCACCAGTCTTCCGGTGAAAAAAGCTATGGAGCTGTTGAACAAACTGAAGCCCGTTACCTTCAACTACAAAGCAGAAAATGCCAAGCAACAGAACATCGGCTTCATCGCCGAAGATGTACCGCAGATCTTCTCAACTGCTGATCATAAGTCGGTTGTTCTGATGGATATCATCGGTGTACTGACTACTGTTGTACAGAAGCAGCAAAAAGATGCCCAAGACATGCGGAAGCAGGTGAATGAACTTCAGATTCAGGTGGCAGCCCTCGCTGGTGCGTAACCCGATAGACACTTCTAAGAATTAGATTAAGCAGCTCCTTCAGCCATAGTGCTGTGGGGCTGCTTTGTTTTTTCATGAGTATGGTCATTCAGGCTATGAAAACAGGCAAATGATTTGAAAGTTTGATAACATATATGCGTAGCTACGGAGTGAAAAGTGTGATGAATTGGGCACACACAGGGTAAATGGGAAATAGGTGTTGTTTTCAAGGAGGTAAGACATGGAGTACATTTCTCCGAAAGAAGCGGGAGAACAGGGGGAACGCTGGCCTAAAGGTGTCATTGCGGCGGGTCATCGTCATACCGCCCTGCTTAAATCTGACGGTACGGTGATGGCTGCGGGAGATAATAAAGTTGGCCAATGTGACGTGAGCGGCTGGCGCGATATTGTGGCAGTTGCGGCTGGGAATGTTCATATGGCGACGAATACGGGTAATGCTCACACCATTGGTCTTAAATCTGACAGAACTGTGGTAGCTGTGGGTTGGAACAAGCACGACCAATGCAATGTAAGCGATTGGGGCGATATTGTAGCGGTTGCGGCGGGTTGGCGTCGTACCATTGGGCTTAGATCGGATGGCACGGTGGTAGCAGTAGGCCGAAATCATGAAGGCGAATGCAATGTAAGCAGCTGGAATGATATGGTGGCGGTCGCGGCGGGGGACTGGCATACTATCGCTCTTAAAAGGGACGGCACGGTGACGGCTACGGGCAATAGCCGGTATCGGCAATGCAATGTAAGCGGCTGGTGCGATATGGTTGCGGTTGCGGCGGGTTATCTTCATACCATCGGTCTTCGATCGGACGGTACGGTGACGGCTGTGGGTTTGAATAAACATGACCAATGCGATGTAAGCAGCTGGAGCGGTATTGTGGCGATAGCGGCGGGAAGTAATCATACCGTGGGCCTCAGATCAGACGGTACGGCGATGGCTGTGGGCTCCAATGAGTATGGTCAATGTAATGTAAGTGATTGGCGCGATATAGTGGCGATTGCGGCAGGTTGTGCCCATACCGCCGGGCTTAAATCAGACGGCACAGTAGTTGCGGCGGGTAATAATGAATATGGCCAATGCGAGGTAAGCGGCTGGCGCGGCCTCCAACTACCCGGCAATTAGTTTTGCAGTCTGTTTTCTCATGAGCTAGTCAGTCTCTGGAGTGTGAATTCGCAGAATAAAAGTGTAAAATGGTCAGTAGATGAACACCGCAGGAGGAACAAGGGATGTCAAAAGAGTATTCGCGCACATATATTGAGAGTGTAAAGCTGGAATTGCTGAGTAGGCTTGGCCTGAAGCAGGTATACTATAAGGGACAGGCAGGCGATGATCTTCTTTATGAAGCCACGGGCTTTGACAAAAAGACACAGCATAAATTCTGCGTCAGAACCAAAACCGGGACCATCGACGAGTTCGTTGCCGGGAAATGGATGAAGGTCCGCAGCTTTGAGATTAAGAGCAAGCAACAATAGAAGAGAGTTAAGGCATTTGCACACTCCGATAAAATAAAACAAGCCGCCAAACCCTGATCATGGGCTGGCGGCTTGTTTTGCTGCATTTTACATAGAGAAGTCATTGCCAAGATACACATTCGGCGCAGTCAGATACAGTTCACGGACCACTACGTTCTGCGGCTGCTGCAACGCGTAGACTACGGCGCTCGCGATATCATCACCACTCAAAAAAGTCTGTCCCATCGCCCCGCGAATCCGGGCAATCAGCTCTTCCGGCAGATGGTCTCCCTGGTTGAACTCCACCTCCATCCCCAGCTTGCGGGCAAGCTCCACGACCGTCTCAGGTTCCAGGTTGCGGCCAAAGTTCGTCGCCACAGCACCGGGGAGAATGGTTGTTACCTGAATGGGTTCTTTGGCCAGTTCATGTGTCAGTGCTTGTCCGATGGCATTCACCATATGTTTGGTGGCACTGTAGAAATCCCTACCAGGTTCGTAGGCGTTGCCTGAAGAGATATTAATAATATGTCCTGGCCCACTGCCTTCATTGAGACGCATTTCATGAACCGCTGCCTGTGACCCGGCAAGAAGCGCGACGATATTGACATCGATCATCTCCCGCCAGTCGTCTACCTGTGTATCCACAATATTGCCATGAATATGCAGGCCCGCATTGTTGACCATAATATCCAAATGACCGGTCTGCTCGCGGGCCTGATGAATAAAGCCCTGAAGCTTGCCGGTATCGCGGAGATCAAACGCACTATACGTCGCCTGACCGCCAGACTGTTCGATTTGCGATTTCAAGTCCTCAAGCTGCTCTTGGCTTCTTCCGGTGATGAAGACATGTACACCTTCTGCTGCAAGCTGGCTCGCAATGGCGCGGCCAATGCCGCTGGATGCTCCTGTAATGACGGCTGTTTTATGGTTTAACATGAATTTTTCCTCCTTCAAATAATGAACATTGTGTTGATTTATGAACCCTGTGTTTATTATAATCAGAGTAAAATACACTTACAATCGTCACTATTTCGAATAGTGTTCATTAAGGCTAACAGGAATGAATGGAGGAGACTCTCATGGAAAAAGCCGCTGATCTGCGTGTAATCCGAACGAGAAAACTGATTGATGAAGCTTTCCTCTCACTAGTGGAGGAGAAAGGGCTGGCAGGCGTGAATGTAAGGAGTCTGACCGCCAAGGCGGGTATTAACCGGGGGACCTTCTATCTGCATTATCAGGATATTTATGACCTGATGGACAAAATAGAGGATCAGATTATAGAAGAGATGGATCGCCTTCCTGTCCGAAGTGAACCTGAACAACTGCTCACCAGCGGGTATGTAGAAGAACCTTTTCCATCGATTGTGGAGTTTATCCGGTTTATGAATGAGCAGCACCGTTTTTTTGCAATTTTTTTCGCCCAGGATGGAACGGCATTTGGCAAAAGATTAAAAGCACTCATCCGCAGCCGCATGTATGAAAAACTCCCCCGGCAGGTCTTGAGTTCGGATGCGCTCTCTGTACCTGACGAATATATCGTCGCTTATTTCAGCTCAGCACATTTTGGGGTGATCCGGCACTGGTTTGAAACAGGAAGAATATTACCCCCGGAGCAAGTGGCCTTGATCTTAACCCGTCTGGTCCGTGATGGTCCGCTGATGACTGCCTTTAACCGCAAGCCGGAGCAGCAGCTTAAGTGATTGGTCCTCGAAAAAAGGAAAGATAGCCATCGCTAATCGTCACTATTCTAGAGAGTGTCTGATAACAGACAGTTTGTCAGGCATTGTACTTTGTCTTTTGGGCTGAACGGCAGTACACTGATTCCACGACGTCGTGCTACTATTATCTAGAGGATGAGTGGAGATGAGTGTAGACAACATACAAGTCCATATAAAAAAGGGCCCGCTGCTGTTTGTTATGATTCTGGGCGCGTTTATTGCAGTGCTGAATCAGACAATTATGAGTGTGGCCACCCCTGAGCTGATGGGGGATTTTCAGATTTCGGCGGCTACCGCTCAGTGGCTGACCACCGGATATATGCTGGTTAACGGGGTATTTATTCCTGTTACTGCTTATTTTATGCAGCGTTTCACAACACGCGAGCTGTTCCTGTCGGCAATGCTGATTTTCCTTGCGGGTTCGATTCTCTCCGGAGCGGCTCCGAGTTTCGAACTGCTGCTGACAGGACGTCTGGTTCAGGCTGCCGGAGCAGGGATTATAATGCCCCTGCTGATGAATGTCGTACTCGCGGTATATCCTGTCGAGAAGCGCGGAGGAGCGATGGGGATGATCGGATTTGCCATCATCTTTGCTCCTGCAATCGGGCCAACCTATGCTGGCTACATGCTGGATCACTATTCCTGGCGATCGCTTTTCTATATCATTATTCCTTTTGCCCTTATGGTGGTGGTTCTCGCCTGGTTCTACCTAAAGAACGTGACGGAGCGGAGCTATCCCAAACTGGATGTATGGGGGCTGATTTTATCAACCCTAGGCTTCGGAACATTATTGTACAGTTTCAGCAGAGCGGGAAGTATCGGATGGTCAAGTACCGAAGTGCATTCTACGCTTGCTGCAGGCGTGGGGCTGCTAATCCTATTCTCTTGGCGACAGCTCACCGGAAGCAATCCGTTACTGGAGTTAAAAGCATTCAAATATAGCATGTTCACGTTAACGACCCTGATTAATGTGGCGGTAGCCGTGGTCATGTATGCGGATATGATGCTGCTGCCGTTGTACCTGCAGAATATGAGAGGCTATTCCGCTCTCGACTCAGGGCTGCTTATGCTTCCAGGTGCGCTGCTGATGGGTGTGATGATGCCGCTCGCCGGGAGATTGTTTGACCGCTTTGGCGCCAAATGGCTATCCATTATCGGGATTACTATAACAATTCTAACTACATTCGGCTTCATCCACCTTACTGATTCTACGGGGTACGCATATCTTCTGCTGATGTCAACCGGGAGACGGCTCGGTATGGCGCTATTCCTTATGCCGGTCACAACCGCAGGGCTGAACCAGCTTCCGGAATCCATGAATGCACACGGTACCGCAATCGCGAATACCGTGAAGCAGGTAGCCGGTGCGATCGGAACGTCACTGCTGGTCACGATTTTAACGAATCGTACCCAATTTCATTTGGCGGATATGACAGCTTCTGGAGCTTCGGGCGAGCCCAAGCATATGCTGCTGCAGGCTTCCATTTCCGGGATGAACGATGCCTACCTCGCTGTTATTGTGTTTGGAGGGATCGGACTGATTCTTTCATTCTTTATCAAGCGGACGGGCGGCGTGGATACAGGGGAGCAGGAGCTAGTTCCGGTGCGGTAACTCTGATTAGCAGAAAAACATATAGGATTTCATAAAAAAGCAACCCCGTGAACCTGAACGGAGTTGCTTTTTTTATGAAATAGAAGAATTTATATGCTTCGCGCTATAAATTTCCTTCTATTTCTCGCTAAAACGATACCGTCCTTTTAAAGGACAGCGAAGCTGTGTCTGCTTGTCACCTGCCGTAGATAAGTCAATTTGGGGGAATATTCAATAATAGGTTGACTGGGTCAACTTATAGCGGTATAACATAGTTGACTAGATCAACCATGGAGGCGGTAAAATGGAGTTTTTAACTCTGGCAAGAAATGTAGGTATACTCCACAGACAAACTCAGGCGTACATAACGGCGGTTTCCAGTCCTATGGGTATTAGCTTCTCTGAGTGCATTCTTCTGATGAACATTTACGGCAATGAGGGGATCAATCAGGAAAAGTTGTCCACCTTGTTGTTTATTGATAAGGCGGCTACGACGAGGTCGATCCAATCTCTTGAGAAGAAGGGAGTGATCAGGCGGGTAACGGGAAGGGAGGACAAAAGAGCCAAGAAACTCTTTGTTACGGGTAAAGGAAGAGAATATCAAGCTTATATCTTCAAGTGTTTGGAAGCGTGGGAAAAGGTTACGACCGAGGGAATGGATGAAGCGGTAAAGGATCAGGTTTTCAAAGGGCTGCAGATGATGGCAGAGCAATCCATGCGGACAGACCTAAGTGAATGTTCAGAATTCAAGGAAGAAGGCCATAAGGATGCCATTGAACCCGAAGTTGAGTAAATTGCTGGAGACTGATTTTGCCCAAATCTATGCGCTACCGCTGGAGCAGCAGAGAGATTGGTACGACCATAGCTGGGACGATTGCAAAGGGAGTCTAGTAGAGGTTGGCAATGTACAAGATATTACCGTCACCACTTCTATCAGAGATACCCGGATTCGAGTTTATTCTCCCAAAGGCGATGGCCCTTATCCAGCATTCATTTGGATTCATGGCGGCGGTTTTGTGTTTGGAAATATTGAGGTGTATGACCCGATATGCTGCAGGATAACAGCTGCTGTGAAGTGTACGGTGATTTCCATCGAATACGGCTTGGCGCCGGAGCATAAGTTTCCCCAGCCAGTGGAAGAGTGCTATCAGACAGTACATTGGATATTCGAGCATGCGGAACGCTTGAACATTCTCGCTAGCCAGATCGCGGTTGGAGGCGACAGTGTCGGCGGGACCCTGGCGGCAGTCATTTGCCAGCTATCCCGGGATTCAGGAGAATTCAAGCTTGTGTATCAGGTCATCATCAACGCCATGCTGGATTTACTGGGTGCCACAGAGCCAAAATCACGCGTGGAGAATGTCGAAGGTTATAGACTGACCACCAAAGGCATCAAATGGTTTGTGTCCCAGTACTTGAATGAAGCAAGCGAAGCACGGGATCCCCTGGCTTCACCGTTGCTTGCTGAATATTTTGGAGAGCTTCCTGCCGCTTGTATAATTACCTCGGAATATGATCCGCTGAGAGATGAAGGGGAGATGTATGCGCGGCGCCTGAATGCGGCAGGGGTTGAGGTGTGCTTGAAAAGATACGATGGCGTTATTCATGGTTTCTTCAACATGCAGGAGACTTTGGAAGAAGCGCAGAATGCCCTGGCGCTGGTATGTGCGAAGCTGACGGAAGTATTCGGGAAGGAGTTGCAATGATGTTTGAACTTAAGGAATTACGTGCAGGGAAAATCGATCTTCACAGTCATTACCTGCCGCCGGGATACAGGGAAGCACTGCTGAAATACGCTGAACCCAATCCCGATGGGTTTCCAACTCCCGCATGGAGTGCGGAGCTTCATTTGGAGGCGATGGAGCATTTAGGGATTGCGACCTCACTGTTGTCTCTGTCTTCTCCCCATATTCATTTGGGGGACAGAAATGCTGCCAAAGAATTGGCCCGAAGCGTGAATGAGTACGGTGCGGACCTTGTGCGGAAATATCCCGGGAAGTTTCGCTTGCTGGCCTCATTGCCTGTGCCGGAGACTTGTGATTCAATTGCGGAGATTAAATACGCACTGGAAGCCCTGCACGTTGACGGATTTACACTGCCTACCAATGTTCTGGGGGTATATCTGGGCAATCCCTGCTTGAATGATATTTTTGCAGAGCTGAACATGCGAAAAGCCATTGTCGCCCTTCATCCCAATAGACCCGCTCTTGTTCCAGAGCATGTTCTGGAAGGATTGCCTGCTCCAATGATGGAGTTTTTCTTCGATACAACCCGCACGGTCATGAACCTTATCTTAACCGGAACCTTAAGCCGCTTCCCCGGCATTACCTTTATTGTCCCGCATGCTGGCGCGTTTCTGCCGATACTTGCCGACCGGATCGCACCAGCCCTGCATATGATGCCTTCGATATTTGGAGAGCACATGGGGGATGCTGGGGTGGATATATATGCCTCTCTAAAAGGACTGTATTATGATCTGGCCGGAGGGTGCCTGCCCAGACAACTGGGTAACCTGCTGCAATTGGTTGGCACGGACCATCTCTTATACGGCAGCGACTACCCGTACACCCCTGATCTCGCCTGCAAATTTTTAGCGGATGACCTGGACAGCACGGACTTGCTGACGGACGAAGCGCGCGGTCAGATCTATTGCGCGAATGCGCTGCGTTTGTTTCCAGGGCTGTAACCGGTTTCCTCCGAGATTCCGGCCGGATTTGCATGAACCCCGCTTTGATCATAGGATCAAGGCGTTTTTTTATTGTATAGGAAATTATACAATGCAAAAAAATGTGGATGCTGGAATGATTGTTTTTTGGAGTGTGGCGGTTCTTCTGCTTCTGCTTGTGATCCTTCGGCAATACCTGCGTTTGCGGGAGCATTTCCCAGCTCGACTATATCCATACCAAGCTGACGGACATTATGGACCGGGGATCCATGAAAGGCTGTTTTTGTTCAGTAATGATCCTCATGTGCAAATGCTGCTTACCGATCTGAACCGTCTGCTGGACGTCAACAACAGGAGAACGGACTGGCGCTGACCATCACCTTACGGTTGACAGAACAGATGAACTGCACTATCACCTTGCGCAGCGAACCTCATGTCAAAACGGCATTTACACTTTCTTTTCGCAGGCAGACCTGCTGAATGCTCTTATTGGTCCGGCGGCTTCGCCAGGGCTTATGTCTGCAGCTTAAGAATTTTGTAAGGTTCAGGTAATAAAAAAGAAAATTCCGCTGTGTACAATAAGAACCAGGAAGACAAACGAAGAAGCCAAAGGGGATAACGGGAATGACAACCATATTGCGGACATGGGAGTTAACCAAGGAGTATCAAGGCAAAGAGGCTGTTAGCGGTGTGAACATGAATATCAAGCAAGGCGAAATTTACGGGTTCCTGGGACCGAACGGAGCGGGCAAAACCACGGTAATGAAAATGATCACCAATCTGGTGAAGCCGACAGAGGGGTATATCGAATTTTTTGGAGTGAGCATGACAGACCATTCCTATGAATTGCTGAAACGCATGGGCTGCATTATTGAATATCCGGTGTTCTACGACAAGCTGACGGCGAGAGAAAATCTTCAGCTGCACGGAGAGTACATGGGGTATTACGATGCGAAGGCTATGGAAGAAGCACTGGAGCTGGTCAAGCTGAAGGGCGTGGACAAAAAGCCGGTCAAGCAGTTCTCCCTGGGGATGAAGCAGCGGCTGGGCATCGCCCGGGCGCTAATGACCAGACCGGAGCTGCTTATTCTGGATGAGCCGATCAACGGGCTGGACCCCATGGGCATCAAGGAAATGCGTGAAGTATTCCGCATGCTGAGCCGGGAATATGGAATGACGCTGCTGATCTCCAGCCACATTCTGGGGGAGATTGAACAGGTCGCCGACACCATCGGCGTGATCCGTGACGGAGTTTTGCTGGAGGAAGTGGCGATGGATATGATCCGCAGCCGGAACACGCAATACATCGAACTGATTACCGGAGAGAGCAGTAAAGCGGTGTATGTGTTGGAGTACAATCTGGGCCTCACCAACTTCAAGATGCTGGACCCCAAGACAATCCGCATTTACGATGCCGTACAGCAGCTTGAACTGACTAAAGCCCTGATAGAAGCGGGCGTGGAGCTGGAAAGCTTGAGTAAAAAGAATCATTCGCTCGAAGATCATTTTGTGGAACTGATGGGGTGGTGAGGGCATTGCTTAAGCTGAAAACACTGGTGATTTCAAGTCCTATGGGAAAATGTTCGAAGGTAAGTCCTGCTGTGCTTTTTTGTAATTTTCATATTATTAATTTGCAGGCAGGGTATAATCATCCGGAAGCGTCAAACAGAGGAAAGGTTCTTATTGAAAATAGATTTTATTAGTTGTTGGAGGAAGGATGAATGAATTGGAACTGAAAATTGGAAAAAATATGGTGCAGTCGCTCTGGATGGCATGGGAAAAGGTATTTGCGCTGGGTTCACATTTTCGCGGGGCCGGGACTTTACACTTTGGGATTTGCAGCGTGATGCTCAAAAAACACAGAGGGCAGGCTATCGTATGCGAGGATTCTACGGTGATTCATGATGGGGAATGGGTAGGCGAGCTGCACCTTGATAATGGCAGCATCCTGAAGCTGATTCAGTCGGAAGGTTCAGACCGGGCTGCACTGCGCACGGCAAGAATGCTGCGTCAATCGATGCTCCAGATTAATGAAGCCTTCGAATCGCAGTCAGAGTTCAAGCAGGTCAAGGCGCTCCTGGGGATCACGCTGCTGCACCGGGGAATCACGCATGGTCTAGGCTTTGAGCAGCAGGCGATGCAGCCGGGATTGTTCAGACGGATGACGACGATTTATCTCCGCCTGCTGCTGTCTGCACTGCACCCGGAAGGGAAGCACAGAGTCAGTCAACACACCGAAAAGCTGGTTCCGATGCTGCTAATCCATTCGCGCTCTTCGATGAAAAACCGTTTTTCCCCCGAACAGAAGCTATCGGGATAAATACATATCCGCTTTAAGGAGGAACTATGCTCTTACATCTGACTATTGGAATCATCAGCATCTTTATTCTATATATGTTAGTCCCCAGTCTGCTTACACGGCTTGCCGGGTACGGCGTCATGCGCCGGGGGACGTCTCCCAAGGAGGTGGCTTTCACCTTTGATGATGGGCCGCATCCGGAGTACACCCCCAGATTGCTGGATCTTCTGGCACAGCATAAAGTAAAAGCCACCTTTTTCGTCCTTGGTTCGCAAGCGGAACGATATCCTGAGCTGATCAAGAGAATGGACCGGGAAGGCCATCAGATTGGCATCCACAATTATATACATACCTCCAATTGGCTGATGCTGCCCGGCACCATCCGGCGCGGACATCTGGAGCGGACCGCAGATATTGTGGAGTCCATTGTTGGCACCAGACCCGATCATTACCGCCCTCCCTGGGGATTAATCAATATGTTCGACTTCTTGCGCCTGAAGCAGTACCGGATTGTGCTGTGGTCGCTGATGGCACATGACTGGAGCCGGGAGAAATGTCAAACCTCTCTGCGCTCTACCTTGTTAAGCCGAATTCATGACGGGTCCATTATTGTGCTGCATGACAGCGGAGATACGCTGGGGGCAGATGGCAATGCTCCGCATTATATGCTGCAGGCTTTGGAGGAAGTATTGCTGCAGCTGAAGACCAGAAATCTGAGATGTGTAAGGCTGGATGAAATGGCTTAGACTATCAGCGTCTATACGTCCAATATCTTAATTTTTTGTTGATAAAAAGTGATAGACACAATTTCGTGAAATTAATCACGTTGTTATTATTAAAATTTTAATATATAATATGAATATACCAAAAACAGGGGGAATTATTGTGAAGCTAGTAAAAGGATTATTGGTTGCAGGTGTGGCGGCAGCGTTGTTGTCGGGTTGTGGAAATAATAATAATAATGCAAATGAAGCGGCTAGTGCATCACCGGCTGCAAGTGCCGCGGCAACTACTACAGATGCACAAAGCACAGCATCCATCGTTAACCAGGCAGATGCCTTTACCAAAGCCGTTAGTGCAGATGGTAACTGGATTGTAGCGATTCTAAATGACCTGACTGTTGACACCGATGTGGTTGTTGCCGGTGAATTCCATGATAAAGGCAAAGCAGAAAATGCTATCTACCGCAAACTGGCTCTGTACGCACAGGATGCAGACCACAAGATCACTGCCAGCTACACGCTGACTGCTCCTAAGGTTACCGTTCAAAGTGAAAACTTCAAAGTGCAGGGCGGAACGATCAAAGGTGACGTTTATGTAGAAGCCAAAGGATTTACTCTGGATAAAACAGCAACAATTGACGGCAACCTGTACTTTAAAAGCGATGATCTGAAAACAAGTGCTGTTCTTGAAGGTAAAGTTACCGGCGAAACAGCCGTTAAATAATTGAGCTTCTAAATCATAGCTATTATAAAATCTTATTGAAAAGCCTGTAGAGCTGACCCATTCCGGGTTCAGAATCTACAGGCTTTTTTTGCAACAGGAATAAAAGACTGTCAATCTCTCAATTCAGCTGTGACCTATATTCATAGGCCGTAATGCCGAACATACTTTTGAAATGCCTGTTGAGATGGGTCAGATCCGTAAATCCGCATTCGGTGACGGCGGTATAGACATCCTTGGTCCGCTCGATGGCTTGCTTGGCATGCTCTACTTTGCAGTTCAGGAAGAATTGATATGGTGAGATGCCGGTATGGCTCTTGAATGCCCGGATGAACTGGTATTTGGACATTCCAAACTCCTGGCAAAGATCGTCCAGCTTCAATACGTGATCTATGCTGAAATACATTTTTTCTTTTGCTTGCTCGACAAGCTTGTTATTCGTTCTCTGCCCCGTATCGAAATGCGTCTGTGAGACGAGACCGGCTATTTTCATTAGCAGCTCGCTGCACAGCACTTCATCTTTGCCCGACTGTATGGCATAACTCAGTCTTAATATGCACGACGCTAACTCTGCATCGTAGACAATGGGAGAGGAGAAGCGCAATTCTTGGCCGCCGAGGATCTCCGAGAACAAGTCCGGCTTGATGTACAGCATCACATAGTCAATGCCTTCCCTGTCATAAGAGCTGCCGTCATGATACTGTTCCCGGTTGAACAGCATGACGCCATTTCTATGGGAGGCCTGATAGCTCCCCTCCAGATTATATTGCTGTATGCCGCGCAGGGTTACGCCGATGGCATATTCCTCGTGGCAATGCTTTTTGTAAGTGAAATCGGTAAAACTTGCCGACAAAGCCAGGATACCTGCTGATTTGGCATAGTTGAATTTCTCCACGCGGCTCACCTCCAAGCTATAGAATTCCCGATACCATTACTGCAGAATATAACATAAACAAGGCCATTAGAGTATTAATCAACCGGTGATGCTCCAGCAGCAATCTTCTGAAGACAGCGCCGCACACGACCCAGGTCACAAACGCCAGAAATCCGATAACTGTAATCATCAGCACAAACAGAAAGGAAGCGGATGATGAAGTATAATAGGGCAACACGTAGCTGGGAATTACAGTTAGAGTGAATAGCAGCACTTTCGGATTGATAAACTGCATCAGCAGGCCTGAGGTAAAACTGGTTGTCTGCACCGGCGTGGCGTCCGCTCGCCCCATTCGATAGATCTGATAAGCAAGGTAGAGCATATATACACTGCCTGCGATCTGCATGATGCCAAGTATATTTGGAATAATTCCGGTAAGCACACGGTTAAGCAGAGCGGAAGCAGCAAGCAGCAGACCAAAGGCAATTGTCGCTCCCCACACATACTCCATAGCTTTTCTGGCACCATAATGCTGTACGGATGATAGAATGACAATATTGGTAGGTCCGGGTGTAAAGGTGATCACAATACAGTAAAGAATGAAGGATGCGATGTTCATAATGACCTCCTATACAAGTAGTCACATGAATATACACCCTGAAGTCTAATGCCTATAGTATATTATTGCAGCAATCCAAAGGGAATGACCCGTCAATATGGTGCACCAACTGTCGGAACCGGGTCCTGAAGGGCTGTTATTCTAGGAATGAGGGGAGGAGGAAGGGAAATGAATCTGCTGGAGAACATGAATGATGCTCTAGCTTACATTGAAGCACATCTCAAGGAAGAGGTGGATCTCAAGGAGGCTGCCAGACGGGCATTATGCTCCGAATATCACTTCAAGCGGATGTTCTCATTCCTTGCCGGAGTATCGCTATCGGAGTATATCCGTTTTAGACGCCTGACGCTGGCCGCATTTGAACTGCAGCAAAGTCCGCTGCGGATCATCGATGTAGCTCTGAATTATGGCTACAGCTCACCGGATGCGTTCACGAAGGCGTTCCAGCTTTTTCACGGAGTGACTCCATCGGAAGCGCGGGCGGGCGGGTTCTCCCTGAAATCCTTCCCTCGGATGACTTTTCAGTTGACGATTAGGGGAGGCAGTGAAATGAATTACCGTATCGAGGAAAAAGAGGCTTTTCGCATTGTTGGACTGAAGAAGAGGGTTCCGATTCAATTTGGCGGCGTGAATCCGGAGATTGCTGCCATGTGGCAGAGCCTGAATATGCAAATGATTACCGAGCTTAAGGGGCTGTCGAATATCGATCCGGCCGGGATGATCAGTGCATCGGTGAATTTCTCTGAAGGGCGCATGGAGGAAAAAGGACAACTGGACCACTATATCGGTGTAGCTACCTCGCTTGAAGGTCCGGGGCATTACGCGCAGCTTGAGGTTCCCGCCTCCACATGGGCAGTATTTGAAGCGGTTGGGCCGTTCCCGGATACTCTCCAGAATATTTGGGGCCGGATTTACTCCGAATGGTTCCCTTCTTCCAATTACGAGCTGGTAGAAGGGCCGGAGATTTTGTGGAATGAGAGCAAGGATACGGCCTCGCCGGCGTACAGAAGTGAAATTTGGATACCGGTTCAATTGACCCGCCTGTTGGGTTGATATGGTAAGGTATGATTACATCCTAACATCGACAAGGCAGGTGTAATAAAAATGGCTCAGGCAAAGGAAGTGCTCAGCAACCAGCTGCTCGCAAATGCAAATGACCCTAGCTGGTATGTTACCTTTACAGAATCGGTGCAGGGGTTAAGCGAAGATGAGGCGCTGTGGAAGGTGGACGAAGACAGCAACAGCATTGCCGAATTGGTTCAACATCTGCTGTATTGGAATCAGACCTGGCAGACTCGGTACCTTGAAGCCAGTGTTCATGCCGTACCCTCTGTAGAGAGCAACAATCTTACATTTCAGCTTCCCCAGAGTACCTCATTCGAGCAGCTTCAAACAAGGTTGCTGGAGGTGCTGTTGAATTGGCAGAGACTGTTAACCGAAGCACAACTGGCGGAAGACGTGCTGGAGTTCCCCGGCAGCCAGTGGTGGGAAATCGTCGGGAATGTGACTACCCATAATGCCTATCATATCGGCCAGATCGTATTTATCCGCAAGCTGCAGAAGAGCTGGAAACGAAGCAGGGAGTAGACCCATAGGTACTAGAAGATATTTCGCTTGATATATTTAACATGTAAAAAACCAGATTAGAGCATCTCGATTTTCTGAGGTGCTTTTTTGAGATTATTTTGGTGCCTGCCGTGGCGTTTTTTACTCTTTGATATGATTCGAGGGACTTTTTCAGAAGTACATATGCCCCTACCTTTTAGGTCCGGTTGTTTATTTTGATTATAGTTGGGTTGAATCTATCTGAAGAGCTAGTTAATATTGGAATTAATAACCATACACGCTACAGTGGTAAAGAAATTAAAGGTTTTCATAATATTATGTGATTTTAAACGGAGGGGAAGATTTGAATAGAAAAAGAGGACTCTTTATTGTTCTAACAATACTGCTTGCTGTGATTTTAGTCGGCGGCTATTTTTTTTTGACAGGATTACCACAGAAAAAAAGTGAAATTGCAAATGAAGTAAGAGAATATCTTATCAATGAACGGTCATACTCTGTTGATGAAATTGAAAAAGTTCAGGGAGTCTATAGTTTTAAATCTGATGATTATCAGGCTACCGTAAGATTCAAAGATGAGCCTAATGTAAATTATACTTATGAAAAAATAGAAGGTACGTACAAGCTTGTTGAAACTTCAAATATACATGGAAATCATATAGATGAAACGTATAATCAATAAATATTTGTAATCCCGTTGTAGTGCTTGTGAACCTTCTTCACGAGTTATTAGCACCAACGATTAATGAAGATGATATGTTATAATAAGGAAAATCAATGTATTGGAGGTGATACCAGCATGAGAATGAGATTGCCCATAGAAGTGCAGATTATGGCATTGTGTTTTGTAGTTTCTTGTATTGCAACCTCTTGTGATTCAGGTGACCCATCTGGCAAAGTATCGGAAGAGCTCCCCCATAGTTAACTTCTGAGCAAGTGGGTGCATTGATTCTGGCCAATAAGAACTTATCAGCTTCCAGTGAAATGGCCTCACACCTGATCGACATCACCCCCTCTGACATTTGGGAACAAACAGGGCATCAGCTTTTTAAAAATATTGAAGCGACTTCGAGCTGGGATACCTTTGCCGTGTCTGATGGGAGTGCTGTGCAGATCGGTATGGGGTTCGGCGGATTTGGGGTAACAAGCGCTGTCCCATATGATGTCAATAAAGACGGCACAGTGGATATAGTCTATGCATATTCTTTTGGCTCAGGTCTTCACCGCTCGGTTATTGCGTGGCTGGACCTGCAGAATTCCACCGAGCATATCATTTCAAGCAAACCGGCACAAACGGATTTCCGCCAGTATGATCTGATCCTGAAAACTGAAGATAAGCAGATTGGAGTTTACCGTATTAAAGACATGGGTACGAGCAAAACCAGTTTAGATGTATTACGTACATACCCTTCCAAGACAGATATTGAGAATATGACTCTAGTTAAGGAAGGGGAACTGGTTTGGGAGAACGGTGAATTCTTTAACATTCCTGTGGATTGATTACTATAAGGATTTCAAGGTGGAATGCTTGAATCTTGGTTAGGGGGATCATCATGTTTCATCCTGTAAGCCTAATAATACCGCTGATGATATTGCTGCCTAATTTGCTATTTTTCAAATTTGAGCCTCAGAACATGCCTGGCGAGACGGCGAGGAATTTTCTTTTGACTGGAGCAGAATTCATTGGGCGAATGGGTGTGATCACCGTTCCACTTTTCTATTCCCTTCATTTACAGAACGTTTATGAGGTCCTGGCTCTGGTAGTGATGCTGCTCTCACTGGGTATGTACTATTTTGGATGGAGAAGATATTTCAGGGATGGAAGAGCGTACAGATTGCTGTTCACACCGCTCATGGGTGTTCCTGTGCCTCTGGCCTTAAGTCCAGTCCTCTATTTCCTGTCTGCTTCAGTGATTCTGCACTCCGGCTATCTGCTTATCTTCAGCATAATACTTGGAGCGGGACATATTCCCGCCAGTCTCAGTGATTATAAACGGAATACATAAGCCCGGACAAGGTTAACGGAAATCAAATCTGTCTTTAGGAATCAAAAGATGCGAATTGCATCTAAATATACTCTCCAAACAGCTGAACCAGAATATCTCTGTTCACGCCAAGCTTACCTTGCCAGCCAGCCCAAGGCATCTCCATATCGGAGCGGTGTTTGGTATTGTTTAATTCATATTCACCGTTCAGGATCTCTTCAATATTCGTCCAAAACCCTGGGGATAGTGGTAGGATGGCGTTCGGGAGTACACCTAACATGGCTAGCGATTGCAGAATGCCCCTGCGTGTGCCTGCGGTTCCTTTGAGCAGCTTGGACGAAGTCAGACGTTTCTCAAATTGGCCGGGTGTTTCTTCATCTGCCGCTGCTTCAAGCATATTTAGGAGCTGTGTGAAAAGTTGAATATCTTCGCTCTTCGGGACCCCATACCCACGCTCCAATAATTCATATAATTCGGTAAGATCCGTATATGCCCCAGTGGTGCTGCCGTAGGTGCTACCTAAATGAATAGCATACCTGATCCGGGACAGGTTCTCCCATTGATCGCGATGGAAACCGCAGTATTTGCAGCACACAAAGCGTTCGGCTTGTTCGTAATCATGCTCCTGTATATGGATCATCCGCTGATAACTCATGAGAGAAGAAACGCCCCTGGGGAAACTTCCGCCAACCCCCGCAATAAAAGCTCCCGCGATACGGGACCAGCTGGCACGCCCGTCCGATTGGAGAGCAATCAGCATCCGGTTGATATCATGATGTGTAATTTCATGCGTATCATTGGCCTTCCACCCGCACCGTTCCAGCTGCTTGCGCGCAGCAGGCTCCAGGGTATCCGTTCGATACAAGCTAACACCACGTTCTACGTCATATTCAGAATTCGTATGATGGTAGAGTTTCTTTAGGGCATCCAGCATTTTTTTGTCCATTCATATAGTCCTCTCTGCGCGGAGATGTCTCTGTACCTTGACTACTAGACTAATAGGAGTTTCCGCCAAAAGCAAAATACTGCAGTACTGTGCATACCGATTGGATTCTTTAGGCGAACAGGAATGTTTTACAAAATAGTATCGAGAATGATAACTTTATGCCACTTTTAAAGCAGGACAATCGTTTATTGTAAGAAATATACAGGAATATAGGAGGAGGATTGGAAATGCGGAGAGGATTCTGGTTGAGGAAAATCCCTTGGTTTGGAGCGTTGCTATTGATATCGTTATCGGCAATGTTTGTCTCCGGAATCAGCGAGGGCAGCAGTGTAGCGCTCAAACCGGGGACGGTATATACACGCGATTCGGCAGGGGAGCAGGTCATTGCCTATAATGCCGGTCATTCGTATTCGCTCGACAAGGATGGTCAAGTGATCATTTCGTACAGCAACGGCAAATCGAAGGTCAAATCCCCATTGACCCTAATCCCGGGCTATCGAGAAGACTCGGGAATGTCCGAACATGAAACGGGTTTTTTTATCTCCATAGACAAAACAGCTATTACTTATGGAGGCTCTAGAGGAACTCCGGTTGAGGTGCTTATCTCCAATAATCAGGGGAAAACATGGAATACCTACCCAGTGACCAAAGAGCTCATCGGCACGACCAAAAACATCGGATTCATTTCCAAAAATGAAGGCTGGATAGTGCTCAGCAGATTCAACGGTATGGGCAGTGAAAATCATTATATCTACAAGACAAAAGATGGCGGGAAATCTTGGATTGAAGTGAAGGGGAATGCCAATACAGTATACGCAAGAGTATTAACCGGAGCAG
The DNA here is from genome assembly GCF_001909085.1 of Paenibacillus sp. P32E. Classification (NCBI taxonomy): domain Bacteria; kingdom Bacillati; phylum Bacillota; class Bacilli; order Caryophanales; family Paenibacillaceae; genus Paenibacillus; species Paenibacillus sp. P32E. The sequence goes on from NZ_LVYY01000057.1 coordinate 47,868, forward strand.
GCTTTGCCAACGACAAGATCGGGTTTTTAGGGTTCAGATATGAAACGGATTTCCAACCGGCCATATGCTGGACGCAGGACGGAGGGAAGAGCTGGACTAAGCTTCATATCAAGCTGCCCGATGGTTTTGCAGACTATAGCTTGACGCCGCTCTCTCCGGTATTCGATGGGGCAACAGGACAGTTCCCTATACAACTCAGTAAGGATGGAGCAGGTAATGTAGTGGGTACGGTCTATTTGACTAGCCAGAATTACGGGAAGACGTGGAAGTATAATAAAGTAGTGTTTCGCTGAGGATACCTGAGTAAAGGAGATTGTGATCAGTCCGACAGTCCAGCTGTAATCTGCTAGGCAAATCTGGATAGCTCCCGGTTGAATCTCTCACGTTCGTCATAAAAAAGTCCGTGGCCGCTGTTCTCAAAGGGCACAAGCACCGAATTTCGTATCCCTTGATGCTGCGCCACAGCCAGCGGGTACAGACATACTTGATCATGAATGCCATGAAGAATCAATGTGGGTACGTGCACTTTTGGAAGATCAACAAATAATTCTTCAGCGAGCCAGGCTCTGGAGACAGCTATCGTGGACCAGTTTGCTGCTTGCAACCCTAATTGGAAAAACCAATCCGAGAATGGCTCAGAAACCTTTTGGTAGAAAAATTGTTCTCCGAAGTCACGGAGCATCTTGGGCCGATCCTGGTAAGTTGCCTGAATGATCTGCTCAATCGCTTCTTTGGTGGTGCCATAGGGGAAACCCGGCCGCTGAATTAGACTGGGGGCTGCCGACGCAAACAGCGCAAGCTTGGAAACACCATATCCGTTGTGCCGGGCCATATATCGGATCGTTACTGCTCCTCCGGTGGAGTGCCCGGCTAATGTAATATCGCGGAGCCCCAAAGCTCCGATCACACACCGGATATCATCCGCTAACCGGTTGTAGTTGTATCCGTCCAGCGGTTTATCCGAATTGCCGAATCCGCGCATGTCTATCCCGATACAACGATACCCCAGGGGCACCAGAGAATTGTATTGATATTCGAACATTTTATGGTTTGCAGGCCAGCCATGGATGAACACAATCGTTTTTCTGCCCAGCGGATTGATATCATTGACATATACATTCACATTCGGTTCTACTCTAATCCAATGTTCCATAAGGCATTCCTCACTTATCCTTTGATTGGGTCTAGTTGGGATATACTATTCAGCTGATCTTATTAAGTGCCCAGTGTCAAAGGAAAATAAAGTGTTAGACTGGGCAAATAAAGTTGTAAACTGAGAAAATTAAGTATTAGACTGACAATGCTTCATTAAGCTAATGGGCAGGATAACACAATAAGCTTTGGTTAGGATTAAGCAGGAACTTATACATTCTTCTACGAATAATAATACGAATACTATCCCTTCAAAAGGAGCAATCATCTTGGGTTATATTATGGAATTAAGACGGCTTATAGGTACACACCCCATAATAATGGCTGGTGCATGTGTTTTATTAACAGACGATAATAATCGCTTATTATTACAACGCAGAACCGACAATGGTTTATGGGGGTTACCTGGTGGCTCATTAGAGTTAGGAGAGAGCCTCCTAGAGGTAGCTAAGAGAGAACTATTTGAGGAGACAGGTTTAATCGCTAATTCATTAACATTGTTTGATGTGTTTTCAGGCGACGAGTTTTATTACAAATATCCTCATGGTGACGAAGTGTATAATGTTGTGACTGCTTATTTATGTAATGATTATATCGGCACTTTAGAAAAGGATAGAGAAGAAGTGATAGAATTACGCTTTTTTGATTTTAAGGAAATTCCTTTTGAAATAAGCCCACCCGATTTGCCAATAATCAAGCAATTCCTGTTGCACTAAAGGGAAACGATAGCTTAAACACGATAAGGCAGCCGGTCAGTAAACGCGATCGGCTGCCTTTATTTTCAACTAACGGGCAGCAGTATAGTTTGGTTACATCATTCGCACCGATAAACATGGTAAAATACTCCAGGGCCTAAAATAAATAAGACTACTGAATGTAAAGGCGGTACGTGTTATGTTTGAATTGTCACGAGGTCAATTTTATAAAGCTATTCCCCTTCTCAATAACGGCCATCCTCACCCCGAGGTACAATCCATTCTAGAAAATAATAATCCTGGTTGGGTATTTTCTGATCGGACAGACGCACCAAGAACTGCATTAGTTTGGAGTAAAGGTATGAAAGGACATTACCTTATTGGGGATGAAACCAATGAGGCTTTTTTCAGCAAGCTTGATGAATTTGTTACTACAATTATTGCACCTAGAATGAGGGAACTGGGTATGAATTATTTCGAAGTTTCCGGCAATCACAATAAATGGAACCTGAAATCGTTATTTGCTTCAAGAGAACTGCAACAGCCCTGGGATCAAATCGTATACGAATCAAAAGGTTTTGAAGCACACATTATGAACAATTCTGGTAATTTCCGGGCGGTAAATTTGCGATCGCAGGAATGGAAGATGCATGAATACGAAAATAAGAAATTTGTATATGATCATATAAATCAGTTCTGGGAAACAGAAGAGGACTTTTTTGAAAAAGGTTATGGTTATGCCGCAATCGAGAATTCTGAAGTGATTGGTGTTTGTTACTCCAGCTTTGTTACAAAGGAAAAGCATGCGGTTGGAATTGAAACACTTCCTCAGCGCCATCAAAGAGGGGTGGGAACTAATCTGGCAAGTTTAGTGGTTAACGATATCGTCCAGAATGGCTATACCTGCTATTGGGATTGTTCTCTGAGCAATGAAGCCTCTAATAAATTAGTACGACGACTGGGATTTAAGCAGATTCACCAATATCATTGCTTAGGCTTTTCACTATAGTTTTTGAAGAAAGTTATTAAGCTCTAACGGGCAGTTTAGTTGAACAAGATAAGTGGAGGTTTTATGTCGCATTTGACGTAAACTGTGCAGTAAGGGAGGGAATGTACGGTGAGAATCTTAACCTATCGCGGCAGCTCTGAACGAAAAAATAAAGCCATAGACTGCCGCTGCGTTTTTGAACTAGCGTGTCCTGTTAGCGGAACGATAGTAGGAATAATACTTCAATTAAAAAAAAGACTTCGGATACTTCAACTCACCCTTAATTGTTGTTTTTATCTTTCCTTCTGTTAATTCAAAGACCATAAAAACGTCATCTGGTACGTCAAATTGCTTTAGTTCAAATTCAAAGTTTCTCGCCGGCTTAAATCCAAACTTCGGATAATAACTCGGATGTCCTATTAAGAACACAAATTCATAACCTAATGCTTCACATCTTTTTAAGCCTTCTTGAATTAGTTTACCACCAATCCCTGTTTTTTGATTGCTTGGCAATACTGCAATAGGGCCAAGAACTATGACCTCATGACAATGTTCTTGATCAACAATTTCAGCTTTGCTAAATAAAGCATGACCAACTATTTGGTCATTTTCTTCCGCAACAAGGGATAATTCAGGGATAAAACCATCAGATAATCTAATACTTTCAATTAATTTTGATTCATCATCCCTATTTCCAAAAGCCAAATAATTCAATTTAAATACTTCACCATAATCATTTAATTGTTCTGACCTAATTTTAATATATATCCCATCCTTTTCCTTTTTATATAAATAATATTACATCAATTTCTTCTTCGAGATTGGGAAAGTACTCTTATAGTCAAAATTTACTGCTCGGGAGCTTGATGAATCTTTTTCATCGAGAGTCATAGTGATTGTTGCGCAGTACGAAGATACTTGGCAGTAGACGCAAACTGCTCACTAGCGAATTCCAAAAGAGCTGGTTTTGAGGGCTCCAGTATAAAAACCACATGTGGACTTAACTTCATTTTGATTTACTTCTAAAACATATGATGTTACCGTCAGGGTCTCGAAAATGTACTGACCTTGCTCCCCAAGGATAGGTTGTAGGCACAGTTACAAATTCAACATCAAATTCCTTCAATCGTTCATATTCAATGTCAATATCATCAACATTAAAACTTAGTGTAATATTGCCTGATCCCCAATATCTTGAAAAATCAAATTTCATATCTGATTCTGCAGCTTGTTTCGAATATATCGCCAATCCAGGACCTTTCGTATGAATTACCGAATGGATATGATCTCCTACGGCTTTTTCATGTAAAACGACTTCATAGAACCTAGTTAAAGTTGTGACATCCTCTGTAATTAGACATACATCTGAAAACAGCATAACTCTTATCTCCTTTAGAAAAATTTTAGGATCAGACTCACAAATAACCACTTGATATTAAAGAATTCGCGAAACAGATGAATATTCCTTTTGCATGACTCAACTATACTATCTGTTAGATTAATGAGCGCGCACCAGTCCTATACTTTTTTTACAGAAATGGTTCCGAAAGATGTTGCGCAGCACGAAGATATTGTGTAATAAAAAAAGGGGTGCTTATTGAACGGGAAAGTATGACAAGTTCTGTATAAGCACCACATAGTGCGAAAAACAGGGGATTCATAGAATCCTAACTTTACAACCGAGGATGGGAATGAAGGAACCATGTATCCCGAAACCATCCCGCCAATACTCCTGCATGCGTCATGACTAACAGGTTATGGAGTTTGAAGTACAGGTAGATTCGGCAGAACAAAGGCTAGAGCCATTCGAATAGAAAAGGTATGCTGACGGATATGCCGCGTGGCTGAAAAGCTGGATATGGTGAGAATGTTCATCGAAAAGAACTGACGAACTTCCGAATGTACAGGTCTAAAGTTAGAGCATAAGGAAACTTATGTACCATCCTACGATGGGGTGAGTGGCGTAAAGTAAAAATTTTCTCTATGAAATACGCTATGCCAAACTAAGGAGGCATCCTGCTCACAGGCCCAGAGGAAGCACCTAAGTCCAGAACAAAAAAAAGAGAAAAAAGAAAGCTAGGTTGTAAGGGACTTGGAAAGCAAGGCGCGTCGCAACAAGGGCTGTACCCAAGACGGTTGCAATAAGGCACGTGCCGAAATGCATTAAGCCTTGTGAGGGCAGGGGCACGACTGATGAATCTTCTGTAATGGGAGTGGAGGAACAGCCCCAAGTCTAATGGAAAGAACGATCATTCTCCAACGTGAATTGCACCGATCGGGTAGGAACGTGGGAACATCACCTCTACAAGGAGGGATGCCACAGTGCAAGCTCTTCGATACTGGGATTACTACGGCATGACTCGAAAAAGGAAGTTTTCCCGCAACTCTACGACATCATCACATCCAGAGAAAACATCCTCCTCGCCTATCCAATGATGAAATCGAATAAAGGATCGCGGACACCTGGAACCGATGGGAAAACCATTACGGATATCCAAAAGCTGTCCGAAGACGAACTAGTCCTTGATATCCAATACAAGCTAAAGAACTACCGCCCCAACAAAGTCAGACGGAAGCGCATTGAAAAGGATAACGGCAAATGGAGACCTCTCGGAATTCCGTGTATTTTGGACCGTATCATTCAGCAGTGCTTTAAGCAGGTGCTTGAGCCAATCGCGGAAGCTCACTTTTATAACCACAGCTATGGTTTTAGACCGTTGCGGTCAACTCACCATGTTATGGCTAGAGTGCAATTTCTAGTGAATCATTCGCAACTCCACTATGTTGTCGACATCGATATTCAAGGCTTCTTTGACAATGTAAATCACGGATTGCTGATCAAGCAGCTATGGAACCTTGGCATTCAGGACAGGCGAACATTAGCATGCATCTCGAAGATGCTAAAGGCAGAAACTGATGGAGAAGGTGTACCTTTCAAAGGAGTTCCACAAGGTGGAATCCTCTCTCCTCTTCTATCCAATATTGTCTTAAACGATCTGGATCAATGGATTGCCGGGCAGTGGGAACTGTTCCCCATGAACGAGTCATACAAGACGAGATCAGGAGAACTGTACGCGAAAAAGCGATCTACTCTGAAAGAGGGGTACATCGTCCGCTACGCGGACGACTTCAAAGTTCTCTGCCGAGACTGGAGAACTGCACACAAGTGGTATCAAGCCGTTAAACCGTACCTGAAGGAACGCCTGAAACTGGACATCTCCCCGGAGAAATCGCAGATTGTGAATCTGCGCAAACGGGAATCTGAATTCCTCGGTTTCACCATCCGTGCGACTAAAAAGGGCAACAAACGAGTGGCGCATACCGGCATTAAAGCCAAAAACAAGCGGAAGATCAAAGAGGAAGCCAAGGTGCGTATCAAGAAACTTAGAGCTTCCCCAACCGCACGAATGCACTGCTGTTCAATAGCTTTGTTTTAGGGATTCATAACTATTTCAAATGGGCGTCCTTGGCTGTCGCTGTTTTATTTCCTAGGCTCAGTCTAAAACTTATTTTCGGGAGTTTGACGGTATGACAATTCGAATAGACGCGTGGAGTAAAGTCATCCAATCTAATACTTTATTTTCTGCATACACCCAGAAATGTGATGGATTGCACAAAAATGAACCCCGCCTCGAGTTCACGAAGCGGGGTTCGCTTTTAATGATCCTCATCCACAACTTCCCGATCAGGCAATTGTGTGACATAGCTGTCTGACAGGTGCAGCAGCTCCAGTGCACGATTGAATTCATCTTCTGTAGCTTTTTGCGGTTGATTGCCATTACCGGATAAGGTATAGTGCTGTCCGTCCTCAAACCCGCTGCCGGATAAGAAGAGCTCTTCATTATTAACAAATGACCCTGTAGGTAAATAATAACGCTGCGGAAGCAGATTATAGGTGGATTGATTCAAAATATCCTGTCCGAAATGGATATGGTTGCTAAGGGATACCCCTAATAAATTGGATACCGTCGGCAAAATATCCACCTGCCCGCCTAATTGTTCCTTCACGCTGGGTGTAGTCAATCCCTTGGATGCGATAATGAGCGGAATATTAATCAGATCGCGTTCTGTATACTCATGATGCAGGATTTCCGCGAGCAAGGCTTTATCCGCTTCCTTCAGTGAGAAAATAGGGAGTCCCCGATGATCGCCGTACAACACGATTAAGCTGTTATCCCAAACTCCATTTGCTTGGAGCTCATCAATAAACTGGCCAAGCGCGTAGTCCGCATAATTCTGGGCACGGATATAGTCTCCAACTAATGTTCCTTCGAATCGTTCCGGTAGGGTCATCTTGTATTTGCTCTCCGGAATGGAAAAAGGATTATGAGAAGACATGGAGATCACTTGTGAATAGAAAGGCTGGCTGCGTTGATCCATTCTCGCCAGTTCATCGGATGTCTTCTTGTACAGAACTTCATCAGAAGCCCCGTAGAAGACAGTGTCATCTTCCCCGAAGAACGCTTTGTCATAGTAGCGGTCAAATCCTACTGCTTTGTAGAGCTCCCCGCGGTTCCAAAAGTCAACTGCATTGGTATGAAAAGTCGCCGTATCGTAACCTTGCGCCTGCAGCAGCTTAGGCAAGCTTGGAAGCTCCTTAGGAGCATAAATGTCGGTAGCCGGTCCATCCGGTGGAACATAAAAGGAAGTGTTCACAATAAATTCGGCATCGGATGTATTTCCTTGTCCGACTTGCTGGTAAAAGCGGGGGAAGTAAAAGTTCCCGGCAGCCAGCTTATTCATATTTGGTGTAATTTCTTGTCCATCTATGGACAAATTAATCAGGAAATTCTGAAAGGACTCCATTTGAAGGATGATCAGGTTCTTTCCTTTGGCGGCACCGAACATGACCGGATGGGCTGGTGCTTGAATGCCCTTTGTTTCATCAATGGCGGATTGTGTGATTTTGGACAGCTCAATCTGTTCTTCCTTATGCTCGGCAAGCAGAGCGTAGGCTTCATAATTGAGAATGCCCATTTGTTCGGCCTGGACGTTTTCATTCATGCTGGCCTGGTTCGGGAAAATATTCATCATGCAGATCGCGAAGGAAATACAGAACAAGGCGGCGACCGCTTTGCGGTTGCTCTGGCGCGACATGGCTGTCTTCCAGGCTACTGCTTTTTTCCGGCTGAACATAACCAGGCTAATGATAATGATATCCAGGAAAATCAGCATGTACTGCGGGTGGATGACCGAAAAAATACTTTTCTTAACGGCTCCAACCTGTTTGGCCTGACCGAATACCTGAGAGGTGGCAATAATCCCGAAATGATTATGATAGATAATCAGAGAGAAGAACAATACCGTAATCAACAAATTCACAAGCATGTAGATGGCGATCTTCCGTTTGGTGGCGAACCATTCAATTAAGCAGAAGATCAGCAGCACAAAAGGAAGTTCTTTAAACAAGGTGGTCCAGGTTGGCCCGTCTTCGAATAAGTAATACCAGGCAAAATAGCTTTTAGCAAGCATGATCAGAGAGAAGAAAATGATAGATCTTTTGCTGAGAGTACGAGTTTCCTTCAACCGCATTTCGTATGCGCATCCTTTTCTATATAATTAGTTCATTCTATTACATGGAAGCGTTCAAAATCAACTAGAGGGATAACCTGATTTTACATAATATGTGACTATTATTCGATAAAAACAAGGGCTGAAGTATGCTGTAGAATGGAGAACGTAACCCAATTCACAGGTTCTATGTTAAAATAACCCTGGATTCTATCACTGAGCTGCACAGATTTGAAACGAGGTGTCTCTATTGTTCAAAATTATGCTTATTGAAGACGATATCACCCTATTCGGTGAGATCAAGGAGCGGTTATCTCAGTGGTCTTATGAGGTGTACGGCATTTCCGATTTCGGAAAAGTCGTTCAGGAGTTTACACTGGTCCAGCCGGAACTAGTCATTATTGATATCCAGCTGCCGCAGTTTGACGGGTTTCATTGGTGCCGGATATTAAGGGCCCATTCCAATGTGCCGATTATTTTTCTGTCCTCCCGTGACCACCCGAGTGATATGGTCATGTCCATGCAGTTCGGAGCAGATGACTTTATACAGAAGCCGTTCCATTTCGATGTGCTTATCGCCAAAATCCAGGCCACCCTTCGTCGGGTATATAACTATAACACCGAACGAATCGAGCTGAAGACGTGGCGTGGAGCAACGATTGAATACGTGAAGAATACTGTAACAAGAGGCCAAGACTCCGCACTGCTGACGAAGAATGAAATGCTAATCCTCAAAATCCTGATAGAGTGCAAAGACCGGATTGTAGAGCGAGAGGAGCTCATAAAAAACCTGTGGGACAACGAGCATTTTGTGAGTGACAATACGTTGACTGTGAATGTGAACCGGTTGCGTAAGAAGCTGGAGCCTCTGGGTCTGGACGCTTATATTGAAACCAAGGTGGGGCAAGGCTATATGGCGACCGAAGAGGCGGCACTATGATCAAGAAATACATAAAGGAGAAACTCAGCTGGCTCCTTCTGCTTGGCGGGCTGCAGATCATTTTTTTGTTCGTGGCTTATGTAGATTCTTCCATTCCCTTCATGCCCGTGCTGTACATTGTCGGACTGAATGTTATGGTATGTACTGCTTTTGTGTTTCTCAGATATCATAAGGAAACCCGCTTCTATCACCGGATCGGGGCTTGGGATGAGGTCTATGATCTGAGTACCTTCAAGGGAGCGGACAGTCCGTTCGAGAGGATGGTCGAGGAAGCGGTGACTGCCCAAACCGAACGCTATAGGCTGGAATCTTCAGCGAATTTCCATCTGCTGGAGCAGGAGAAAGACGATCTGCTGTCTTGGATTCATGAGGTCAAAACCCCGCTTACAGCCATGCAGCTCATGATTGAACGGCTGCCGGACGAAACACTAAAGCGGCAAATAATGTACGAATGGCTGAGAATCCATCATTTACTTGACCAGCAGCTTCATCAGAAACGGATTCCGTTCATGCATAATGATCTGTATATCGAGAAGACCCGGCTTGAACCGATCCTCAATCAAGAGATCCGGGCGCTAAAATCATGGTGTATTCCCAAAGGAGTTGGGTTTGACGTTGAACTTACTGTAGAAGAAGTGCTCACTGACGGCAAATGGCTTGGCTTTATGCTTAGACAACTGCTGACAAATGCTGTGAAATACAGCGAGTACTCCGATATCCTCATTCAGAGCAAGGACACCGGGGAGCATGTCGTGTTGACCATCCAGGATCACGGAAGAGGGATTGACCCCAAAGACTTGCCGCGCATTTATGATAAAGGCTTCACTTCCACTACCGGCCGCCAGGAAGGTGCCGCGACAGGCATGGGCCTCTATTTGACGAAACAAGCGGCGGAGCCGCTGCTGATCGATATTCAGGCAGCATCCCAACCCGGGGAAGGCACTACCTTTACATTAACGTTTCCACGCAAAAATGACTTTTTGAGTATTTCGGGCATGTGACAACAATGTCACATGCCTCTTTGTTTTGTTCGGTGAAACGCAGGAAAACAGAAAGCAACCCGCTTATGATAGAACTATAGAGATCAGACATAGTGCAACATCAGATGATCAAGGGGTGTCGGGTTTTGATCTTATCTTTTTAGAGATCAGACATAGTGCAACATCAGATGATCAAGGAGGTTTTGGGTTTTGATCTTATCTTTTTAGAGATCTGACATAGTACAACATCAGAAGATCAAGGGGTCTTGGGTTTTGATCTTATCTTTTTAGAGATCTGACATAGTACAACATCAGAAGATCAAGGGGTCTTGGGTTTTGATCTTATCTTTTTAGAGATCTGACATAGTACAGTATCAGAAGATCAAGGGGTCTTGGGTTTTGACCTTATCTTTTTAGAGATCTGACATAGTACAACATCAGATGATCAAGGAGGTTTTGGGTTTTGATCTTATCTTTTTAGAGATCAGACATAGTGCAACATCAGATGATCAAGGGGTCTTGTACTTCGTCTTTTGATCTTAATCTTTTGATCTTAATCTTTACCCCGTATCCAGGTGCCGCTGCAGTTAAGCGTGTCCCGCAGGGACGGCAAGCGTTCCTACTCCCAACATCTCCAAGTCCAGCCAGTCTGAACGCCCACGTTAACTGCACTTAACCGGGTGTCCAGAGGGCGGAGCCCTTGGGGCCCTCCCTTGGCTAAGGGAGGGTTTGGGAGGGATCGAAACGATTCGAAACTATCTAAGGAGTGTGCACAGAACATGATGATTCTAGAAGCTAACAAAATTTATAAGACGTATGGCAACAAATTCAACAAGCAGGAAGTGCTGAAGGGAATTGACCTTCAAGTCAGCAAAGGCGAATTCGTCGGCATCATGGGGGCTTCCGGTTCAGGCAAAACGACGCTGCTGAATGTGCTTTCCTCCATTGACCGGGTAAGTCAGGGAACGATAGAAATAGAAGGCAAAGAGTTTACGGGCATGAAGGAGAAGCAGCTGGCCGAATTCCGTAAACAGCATCTGGGATTTATTTTTCAGGAATATAACCTGCTGGATACCCTAACCGTCAAAGAAAACGTGCTGCTTCCGCTCTCCATCACCGGCATTTCGAAGAGAGAAGCCCACCAGAAGTTTGAACAGGTAGCCGGTGAACTGGGGATCTTCGAAATGAAAGACAAATACCCGGCAGAGATTTCCGGCGGACAGAAGCAGCGGACATCAGCGGCACGGGCGTTTATACATGATCCGAGCATTATATTTGCCGATGAGCCAACAGGTGCGCTTGATTCCAAATCAGCTTCCGACCTGCTGAACAAGCTTGCCGACATGAACACGAAGCGCCAGGCGACGATCATAATGGTCACGCATGATGCTGTTGCCGCCAGTTACTGCAGCCGGGTGGTGTTTATCCGCGACGGGCAAATTTACACTCAACTGAACAAAGGCGATGAATCCCGGCAGTCCTTTTTCAATGATATTATCAAGACCACGAGTGTTTTGGGCGGTGTCCAGCAATGAGCCTGAATTATATCATCCTGCGCAATCTGCGAAAAAACATCAAAAACTATTACCTGTACGTCTTTGCGCTGATCTTCGGTGTGGCGCTGTATTTCTCCTTCGTCACGCTGCAATATGACCCTTCTATGGGGAAGCTTAAAGGAACGGTTAAAGGAGGAGCAGCCATTGGTGCATCCTCGGTGCTGCTAGTCGCGATTGTTGCGATTTTTCTGCTGTATGCCAATACGATCTTCATCAAGCGGCGCAGCCGTGAGATTGGGCTGTTTCAATTGATTGGATTAACGAAAGGAAGAATCTTCAAACTCCTGAGCGCGGAGAACCTGATCCTCTATTTCGGTTCCACGATAATCGGGATTGGTGTCGGGTTCGCGATGTCACGGCTGATTCTGATGATCTTGTTCAAAATCCTGGCGATTGACGCCGTGGCCAAGCTTCGCTTCTCTCCTGAGGCGCTGCAGCAGACCATTATCGTCTTTGCCGCAGTTTACCTGCTCATCATGCTCATGAACTACACGTTCATCAAAAGGCAGAGCATTCTCTCCCTGTTCAAGGCTACTTCCACCACACAGGAGCGCATTAAAAAAATGCCGCTGTGGGAGATTGTCTTTGGCCTGCTTGGCCTCGCCTTTATCGCGTCAGGGTATTATTTGTCCACTCTGCTCTTCAGCGGGAAAATAAACAGCATGAACGGACTGATGACCTCGATGATTCTCATCCTGGGTCTGGTTATTGTCGGCACGTATCTGTTCTATAAAGGCTCAGTCAGCTTCGTATTCAACGCAATCCGCAAGAGTAAAAAAGGCTACCTCTCCATCAATGAAGTACTTTCGCTCTCGTCTATTATGTTCCGTATGAAGTCGAATGCGCTGCTGCTGACGATCATTACAACGGTATCCGCGCTGGCTATCGGTCTGTTGTCGCTCAGCTATATCTCTTATTATTCGGCGGAAGCGAACGCTAAGGATAGCTCACCTAACGATTTTGGGTTCACCCGGGTGGAGGCCAAGGAGAAGTTTGTACAGGCACTGGATGCGGCGCAAATCAAATACAAAGAAATTCATATGCAGCCCGTGGAGATGGAAGTCGATGCTGCGAAAATTATGGAGAAGGATTCCAAAGACACGGTTCTTTCTACTTCCGTAGTCAGCGACAGCACTGTAGAAGGGATAGATGTAAAGCCTGGCGAAGCCCGAATTATGGGGTACAACAGTGCTATGGATACGCTTTTTAAATTGAATGAAACCGGCGAGATTGGCCTTAAGACTTTGAAAGGGACGATTGAGCAGAAGCTTATAGGCATATCCAAGGAATCGATTGTGCCCTATTATTACGGTGGAGGCGCTGGCATATTTGTTGTCGATGAGACGGTCTACCAGGAGCTGGTTAAGAGCCTGAATCCCAAGCTGCAAAAAGCAAAAGAAAAAGCGGATTACTACGGGATTGAGCTTGCTAACCGCTCGCAAATAGAAAAGGCAAATCAAATTTTTACGAATCAGTCACCCGAGTATCCAAGCTTTTCGCAGTATGATTTCGAAATCAAACAGCGCAACAATATGGGCGTTATTATGTTTATTGTCGGCTTCTTGGGCTTAACTTTCCTGGTTACTTCAGGCTGCATTCTGTACTTCAAGCAAATGGATGAAGGCGAGGAAGAAAAAGGAGGCTACACCATTCTGCGGAAACTGGGTTTTACCCAAGGAGATCTCTTACGGGGCATCCAGTTCAAGCAGTTGTTCAACTTCGGGATTCCGCTGGTCGTTGGCCTGAGCCATAGCTACTTTGCCGTCAAGTCCGGCTGGTTCTTCTTCGGCACAGAAATGCTCACACCGACGATCCTGGTCATGCTGCTATACACGGCGCTGTATTCAATTTTCGGCTTCCTGTCAGTGCTGTATTATAAAAGAGTGATCCGCGAGTCGTTGTGACCAAATAAGCAGAAAGTAAAGGAGGGTGCAAGTGGCTTGTGTTGCTGAGTTCGGTATTATAGATCAATTCGAGACGGATAAAGATTACTCCAAATATGAACCTGAAACCTATCATTGCATCGCGATTGCTGATGATTTCCTGAATGATTGGTGGGACGATTTGTCATTGATCAAAACCTACTTCCACAGCTATAACAGACCCAATTTGGCCCTTGCCAGATGGGGAGTTACGCTTATACCGCCTGAATCCTTAGAAGCTTTTTACAGCATTGTGTTAAAAGATAAACAATCCAAGTCATCATCAGAATTGATAGATTTGATGGTTTTGCTAAGAAGGGCAATTAACGAGAAGAAGTACGTTATACATTATGGGGTTTGAGTGTTTTTGAAATATGAAATGCCGCAATTGCTATTTGAAAATTTGGGTCATACCGAAAGACAAAAAGCAGGCCAGGACTGAATTTTCAGTCTGGCCTGTTTTTGTGTTGCTCCACTTTGTATTACTTGCTCAGGATACTTACTTCCAGGACATCGCATTTGTTTCCATACACCTTCTCAATATGCTGCACGCCCCACTTGCACAACGAATCCAGAAATAAACTTGAGTGACCAGCCATACTCCGTTAATCTTGGTTGTACACTTTACGTTCCTCATCCCGCCTTGCTTAAGATCACGCAGCTGCCGTGTGAACATCTTTTGCATGATGTTCGGCATTAGTCTTTTTAACGCATTCGGTCGGCTTGTACCCAGGATCAGATGGCAGAGAATGACCACCTTCCATTTGCCCCCTATGACTTCTTAACGCCGCCTCAACGGGAATGTTGTACTTTTTCATAGTAATTACGGTACGTAAAACGATGGATCAATCTTACAATAGTCGCTTTGGATTGTCTGTCTGATTCAAAAGATAGTCGATACTTACCTTGTGAAATTTAGATAATTCGATTAAAAGGACGGTTGGGATATCTAAGTTCCCGCTCTCATATCGGGAATAAGTTGCTTGTGTGATATGTAAGAACTCTGCCATTTGTTGTTGAGTTAAGTCTTTGTCTTCACGTAGATCTCGGATTCTTTTGAACATTGCTCATCACCCATGCCAAGTTTACTTGCAGCTGAGGCTCTTATGCACTACATATCTTTTTTTATTCGAAAATTCTCTGAAATTTTTAACCAAGGCAGAAAGAGAGTATTTAGATACACAAGTAAAACCAAGCCGGGGCGGAGAGTGATCCGCTTAAGCTTGGTTTTTTGTTACGATTTTACTTGATATCTATAGTAAGACCATGTAAAAACCGGATGAATATAATATGCTTCTGACTTCAAACTTGCCGTGCTTAGTCGGATCTTATGTCATCTGACTGTACATATCCATCCCTGCCCTTGTCAAATGAGGAAGAATAAGGCTCCACAGGATGGACAAGATACTTTTCTGCTTTGGTAGAAATTCTTGGAGGAGAATTATTTCCTGTGTGCCATACATATTGATCGATAATAAAGAAATCGACAAATCTTCATATTGCCCAGCATATAATTCTTCTTTCATAATTCCATTGTTAACAAATATAGTAAACGTATTGATGAAAAGTGTATAGAAATCATTAACGACCTCAATTTGCATTTTGGCTATCTCAGGATACAGCTTAGGCAATTCTGTAAAACTTGAGAAATAAAAGAAATATTTTTTACGGAATGCATTAAGGATTAAAAACTGCTGATTCAGTCCTTCAATGGAAACGTCTGCTGAGAAATTTAAGTTTTTGTATTCTTCATACTGCATTGCCATAACACCAATCATAAGATCATGTTTTTTTTTGAAATAGTATGTCAAATTACCAGGACTTATATTTAACGCATCAGAAATGTCCCTCAATGTTACATATGCATATCCTTTTTTGTTAAATAACTCAATTGAAGTCTCAAGGATCTTATCTCTTAAATTATTATCCATACCTATCTCCTTTATAGCGTTTGGCGAAATGCACTTTAAATCAAGAGCATTATATCATAAATGGGTCCTTAAAGCGGAAATAAGTAGCTAGATTAAGGATACGGAAGGATTCAAGAGATAATTACAGAGAACTCTCAGCCAAGAATGCTTTTCTCAAAAAAGATCAGAGTTGAATAAGTTCACTCGTAGGAATACACTTGCTTTAGTACACGTGTACTAATATTTCTGAATAATAAATGATAGAAGGAGTGAATCCATTTGCAAGAAGATAAGAGCCTAGAATTATCTAGGGAAAGTTCACAATGCGCTTGAACAGGATACTGAAGCACACTGCTTATTGATTGACTGATTTCAAAAAAAATTATCCAATGGAGGCAAAGCTATGAATCCACTATCGATTGACATTAACGAAAGAAGTAATCACTTTTATGAGCTTACCTGGAAGGAAGTGCAGATTCCGATGACAGACGGGAATTACCTCGCCGCTAATCTTTACCAGCCTGATGCTGACGGGGTTTTTCCAGTCATCATGACGATGTGTCCTTATGGAAAGGATGTGCATTTCTCACAATTTGCTCCTGTTAACCCGACTATTGCAATAGAATATACTCATTCGCAGGATAAAGGGCCCTTACTTGGCTGGGAGACACCAAATCCTGAATTTTGGGTGCCGCAAGGGTATGCTGTGTTGCGGGTAGATGAACGTGGTATCGGTAATTCTCCAGGAAAGCTTGATATATTATCAGTTGGTTTGAAGAAGGATTATTATGATGCAATCGAATGGGCCGGAACGCAAGCCTGGAGCAACGGACGAATCGGACTGCTGGGTATCTCCTATTTAGCCATGAGTCAATGGGCTGTGGCATCTGAACAACCTCCACATCTAGCCTGTATTATACCTTGGGAGGGCACAGTAGATTATTATTCGGAATTCTGCTATCCGGGTGGAATCCAGGCGAACGGTTTTCTTTCATTCTGGTGGAAAAACGGAGTTTTGACACATCAATACAATCCCGATGGAAACCTTTCCGAGGAACAACTGCAAGCAAATCGCGTGGATTTCCTGGAGATGGTGAAAAATAATCCACTACGTGATCCATCGTGGACAAATCGGTTCGCTGACCTGAGCAAAGTAAAGGTACCTTTATTATCCGCTAGCAACTGGTTTAGCGCCGGAATGCATACCCGGGGGAACTTTCTGGGATTTCAGAATGCAGCATCGGAGCACAAGTGGCTTGAAGTGCATATTGGCAGCCATGTTGGTGAATTTTACACCGCCCAAGGTCGTGAGTTGCAAAAAAAATTCCTTGATTATTGGCTCAAGGGAATTGATACCGGTATAACGAGAGAGCCACAAGTTAAGCTTGCCATTCCCCGCGGAGGCAATAGCTACACATGGCGTTACGAGAATGAGTATCCGCTTAAGCGCACCCAATGGACTCGATTCTACCTTGATGCAAGTGCGAAGCTGCTTTCGGTGGAGCCTGTGCAAGCAAAGAGTCAACTTTGCTATGAAGGGGATAAGGATTGCGAATCCAAGCACTGGGCAAATCCCTTTATGGTGAAAGCATTTTCGAGAGAGGAAAACAGCGCTAAGCGAGTTCTATTTGAAACCGCTCCATTTGACAGCGAAACAGAGATCCTCGGGCCTATCAAGCTCCGTTTGTGGGCATCTTCAACTACAGATGATATGGACATTTTCGTATCATTGCGGAATATTGACCCACAAGGAAATGAGGTGGTTAATTCAGGAGCACAGACAGAGAAATTCCCCATTAGTCAGGGCTGGCTGCGCGCTTCATTACGTAAAACAGATGATGAATTATCGACAGAGTATAAGCCTTATTACACCTTCGATGAGGTTCAGAAGCTTGTTCCGGGAAGAGTTTATCCCTTGGAAATTGAGATATGGGATAGCGCAATGGTTGTAGCTAAAGGAAATCGGTTGCTCCTTGAAATTGGTAGCCAGAATCAGAGCGGCTGCGCGCTGCTGACTCAGACGGCCGATGACAGGATTTGGGAAGCAGACGTTACTCTATATACAGGGGATGAATTTGATTCTTATTTATTGCTGCCGATCATACCTTAACTGAATTCAACGTTGGTTTTGAAATATCAATAGTGGAAGCAACTGCAAAAATGGGTTGTCATTTTAGCTTGATTCGATGTGGCAGAGTGGACGTTCAACGATACTCCACCCGAAGATTCCTGCTGTCAAAATAGACCAGATCTCCACTGTCATAATGCCACACAGCCTGCAGGTGTGTAGGTTGTCTAATACCGTCAATCCACTTGTAATCCTTCATTAGGGCGGACCAGCGTACACGCTGCTTGGAGCCGTCCATTCCAATGGCGGTGCGGTCGTCCGTTGTAAAGGATTGGCATTCTCCCTGGTCGTTAAAGCTGAATATTCCGCTTGCTGTAATCCCATAGCACGAAATAGTCGCCTGCACATGATGATCGTCAATAGGAACCCAAGTAATGTAGTCCTGAATTATGGCATTTGGCACCCAGAGAGATTCCGACAAAAAGGTAACCAGACTCGCCTGATCCATCTCCTCGCCTAGCTGGTTAAAGAGTGTGAATGTCTTGCCCAGGACGCCCTTCATACTGCCGATACCTGCTACATAGGAATCAAGGCCCTGAAAAGGGATGCCGTATATAGCCGTCTCAATCAGAGCGATTCTGGCGGGAGGCTGAACGAAGTTGTACTGTGTATATTTTATGGAAATAGCAGGTTTTCTGGGGGACAGGATGAAGTCTACTTGGTTAAATTCGGCTTTCATCGAGGACATTTTCGGCTTGCCGGTAAATCCGCTGGTCTCAAAATACTTCCGGACAGGGGAAGGCAACAGCTTCCAGTCTTCGCTTGTGAACGTTTCGTTCGGGATGGAAGGTTTGGAGAGGTACTTGTCTGCAATCCTCTGGAATTCTGCTTTGGTTTTGGAATAGGGAATCTTGAAAAAAACAATCAGGGCAGCTGCAGTGCCAGCCAGAATAACCAATAAAAGGGCCATATGTTCTACACCTCTCTGTCTTCGGATAAGTCAGCTTCCATTTGGGCAATGTTCTCTGTGAGCCGGATCAAGCCGTAGAATAAGCCTTCGGTTAGCCTGTGATCGAATGACTGGAATAGTGAATCCATGAAACGTGCTTCCCGCTCGCTTCTTTCGGCAAAATAGGTTTCACATTTCCCGGTCAACTGCAGCCGGAGGATACGGGCATCTTTGTTATCTTTTGTAAGCGTAACGAACCCCTGCTTCTCAAGCAGAAGGGCCATCTTCTTAACATTTTGCCGCGAGCTGCCGATCATCTCGGCAACATCACTTAAGGTAGGGGAGGATGAACCGCTCTTCAGAATGACTGCAATCAGCAGCCACTGCTTCATGGTCATTTGATCGTCCAATTTATCCCCCAGTACCTGAAGGCGGTTGGCAAGTGTCAGTACAGCACCCAAAATGTAAGCCTGTTCATCCTTATCATCCAACTTACTCAGCTCCTCCAATTAAATAAGTAATCTATTACATATATATTATACGCAACAGGTTACCTATTTGTCGATAGCGGATGTTGGCTCAGTCATCCCGCCGGTTTGTCATCCTTTGAATAAAATTGTTTTAAAAATGTAAAAAATAGCAAATAGTTCTTCTATTCCAAATTTTACTATGCTATTCTATGGGCAGCCGAAATGGCCTCAATCCTATGAAGAGAATGGAGGAATGAAGAATGTTTCCAAGTTTCCCGCGTCTGCGTACAACCTGGACAAGCCTGGCGGTCGCCGCAATGCTGGCATCTGCCGTAATTATCCCTGCACCCCTGGTTCAAGCCGAAGGAGCATCTGATCCGGCTCCCAGCATTACCCCCGCCACCGCGAACGGCAAGAAGGTATTGTTCGATAACACGCATGCCCAGACTGCCGGTGCGGCCGATTGGGTGATTGATGGCGGCTTTTCGGATTTTGCGAACGGGCTGGCAGCCGAAGGTTACTACATTAAAGAGCTTCGCAAGACTACTGCGATCACCTTATCCGATCTGTCTGGCTACGATGTATTCATCATTCCGGAAGCCAATATCCCGTATAAGACGTCGGAGCAGAGTGCACTGCTTGACTATGTTCAAGGCGGGGGAAGCATTTTCTTCATCAGCGACCATTACAACGCAGACCGGAACAAAAACCGCTTCGATGCCTCCGAGGTCTTCAACGGCTACCGGCGGGGAGCTTGGGGAAATCCTGCTCTGGGTATGGGGGCGGAGGAAGCTGCTTCACCGGCGATGTCTGGAGTATCGAGCTCGGATTGGCTGGCTTCGAACTTCGGTGTGAGATTCCGTTATAACGCACTAGGCGATGTGACGGCAAACCATATCGTGACTCCTTCGCAAGCCTTCAATATTACAAGCGGGGTATCCAGCGTGGCTGTTCACGCCGGTTCTACACTTGCCATCACCGACCCGGCAAAGGCAAAGGGAATTGTCTATGTTCCGGCAACGGCTACCGCTTGGTCCAGCGCAGTGGATGCCGGTGTGTATAACGGCGGCGGTGTCGCGGAAGGGCCGTTTGTCGAGGTAGCCAAGGTTAGCGCAGGTAAAGCAGGCTTTATAGGCGACTCCTCTCCAGTAGAGGATGCAACGCCGAAATACAAAAAAGAGGAGACGGGCGGCACCAAAACAACCTATGACGGCTATGAGGAGGCGGATGACGCCACACTTTTGGTCAACATGGTGAACTGGCTCGCTACGCCGGAGAGCTATACAACATTCTCCTCGGTACCGGGCCTAACCCTGGATACGGCCACTCCGGTATACAGCTGGGAAGCGCCTGCCAGTTCTACGGAGCCGCAGGCTGAACCTTGGGCAGCGCCGGCTGCCGGCTACAAATGGTATGATTCTTCCACTTTCAAGACCGGTTCTTACGGTGCCGGCTCCACTACTCCAACAACACCTGTATATGCATTCGAACATCAGGCGACGCTTCCTAATCATTATGAGTTTGAGGTGAAAGTGACACTCTCCGGTCTGACACCGGGCTCGACGACCTCCGGATATAGCCTTGGGGTCTATACCAGTTCAGGTACGCAAGTCGCAAAGGTGAAGAACAGTGACGGTTCGTGGCCGTCATCGTATGGCTATAGCTCAACCTTTTCGCTAACGGCCAATTCAAGCGGTATTGCCACCAG
Organism: Paenibacillus sp. P32E; assembly: GCF_001909085.1. Lineage (NCBI taxonomy): Bacteria > Bacillati > Bacillota > Bacilli > Caryophanales > Paenibacillaceae > Paenibacillus > Paenibacillus sp. P32E. The sequence goes on from NZ_LVYY01000057.1 coordinate 68,717, forward strand.
AAGTTTAACCCTAACCATTAATCCAGCTACCACCGGTGCAGCCAATATGCGCTTGAGATTAAGCGGTACTGCAAAATTTACTGAACCGGTCACTATAGCAAATGTACCTGTCGAGTAATAGAAGCCGTATGAATAGATATAAGGCTTGGGTTTAAGGCGAAATGCCTTTTCCCAGGCCTTTTTTTGTCATGAAATGGTTGCTTTCTACATCCAGAGACTGAGGGATAAATGCGTTTGGAGACCGTTAAGCTGCTTACCCGTTGGCGTTATAATGAAGCGGCACAGAAGAAATACATAACATGTTTATATTCAGTTTAAATAAGCGATTTATGATCCAACTATATTAGTTGTCAAGGAGGAGTAACAAATGAGTCAACTTAGGGCAGCAACCTCGAAGAAAGAATGGGCCATCGAGGCAGAGGGGCTTGTCAAAATTTTCGGGGACAATCGCGCGGTAGATGGTGTGGATCTTAAAGTGGCTACAGGTTCAATATATGGCGTACTGGGTCCGAATGGGGCAGGTAAGACTACAGTAATCCGGATGCTTGCGACGCTGCTAAGGCCGGATGCCGGCTCCGCCAGGGTTTTCGGGCATGATGTGGTGAAGGAGCCGCAGATTGTGCGTCAGCTGATTGGTGTGACCGGACAATATGCTTCAGTAGATGAGTCGCTCAGTGCCACTGAGAATCTGGTGATTTTCTCCCGGTTGCTCGGCCTGGGACGTGCCGAAGCACGGCGCAAGTCCGAGGAGCTGCTTGAGGAATTTGGATTAACAGAGGCTGCCAGACGTCCGCTTAAAAACTTCTCGGGCGGAATGCGCCGCCGGCTGGATTTGGCCGCAAGTTTGATTGCGCAGCCGCCGCTCATTTTCCTGGACGAACCGACGACCGGTCTGGACCCGCGTACACGGAATCAGATGTGGGACACCATCCGCCGGTTGATTCAGTCCGGTTCAACAGTTCTGTTAACCACACAATATCTTGAAGAGGCGGATCAGTTGGCTGACCGGATCGCTGTAATCGACCATGGCGGGGTAGTCGCTGAGGGCACAGTAGATGAGCTGAAATCATCTGTGGGTACTTCGTCCCTGCAGTTAAAAGTTCAGAATCCGCTTGACATCGGCTTTGCCCGTCAGACCGTTGAACGGGTGCTGAATGTAAAAACCATTATATCAGCGGAATCTGCGAACATTACTGCACCTATGGGGGATGCGGACCGGGTCACTGATCTGCTGATTGCCCTCCGTGAGGCGGGGATTTCTTTGGCTGAGCTGAGTGTGCAGAAGCCAACGCTCGACGAGGTTTTTCTAAGTATTACGGGGCATGGGGCAGAAGATAAATCCACGTTGGCGTCCGCCAAGTCAAACTAAATGGAGGGGTAAACAGTATGAGTACATTCATTAAGCCAGGCGCTGAACGCCAGCTCAAAAACCACACGAGCTTCGGCCAATCGGTGCGGAATTCATTAACGATGGCCTATCGGGGGCTGCTCAAAATCAAACGCACCCCTGAACAATTGTTCGATGTTACGCTTCAGCCGATTATTTTCACCCTGATGTTTACGTATATCTTTGGGGGAGCGATCTCCGGGGATATCCACAATTATTTGCCGGTGATCATCCCCGGAATTCTCGTGCAGACCGTAATCACAACTTCGATTGTGACAGGCGTACAGCTGCGTGAGGATATGGAAAAGGGCGTCTTTGACCGCTTCAAGTCTCTGCCGATCTCACGGATAGCTCCGCTTGCCGGAGCCTTGCTTGCAGACACAGTCCGCTATACGATTGCGACTGTGCTTACGTTTGCGATGGGATATGTGATGGGACTACGTCCTGAAGGCGGATTCGGGCATGTTGTCATGGCCGGTGTGCTGGTCATTATCTGCTCCTGGGCCATCAGTTGGATCTTTGCTTTCTTCGGTGTTATTGCACGTACAGCTTCCAGTGTACAGGGGATATCCATGATCGTGCTGTTCCCGCTGACCTTCCTGTCGAATGCTTTTGTGCCGGTGGATACGATGCCGGACTGGCTTCAATGGTTCGTCAAAATGAACCCGATATCGCATCTGGTTACAGCCGTCCGTAATCTGGTTAACTTAGGAACCATAGGCTCGGATCTGGTCTACTCCCTCGTCGGAGCTGCTGTCATTGTGGCGGTCTTTGCGCCCATCACCGTGCGGGCATATATGCGGCGTACCTAATCAATATATCTTCCGGTATAACTTTACGGTAAATAACGCAAAAGAGCCATTTCCTAAGATAGGAATCTGGCTCTTTTGGTGTTTATGGATTGACTTGCATTATTTTTGTCCGGCGGTGAGCCAAGCCGCAAGCTCTTCCGTTTGGGAAAGAACGGCAATGGGATCATAGTACCAGGATTTCCCTTCCTTCCAGACATAAACATGATCATTTTTGACCGCAGGCAGGCTACCCCAGATCGGATCATCCTTGTAGTCCTGCACGGTTTGTTCGTTGTCGGTTACGATGAGGTAATCCCCGGCATATTTGTTCAGCATCTCAGCAGAAATTTCAGCCCACGGCTTCTCCATGATTTCCTTAGCAACTCCAGCAGGAGGCTTGCGGCCCAGCGCCTGATAGACAGGCTGTCCACCGCGTCCAAAGTTGTCTCCATAAGCCCAAGTGGCTTTGTCGCCATGCTCGAGGATGCTGAAGGTAGCATCAGCAGGGATGACTGCGTCCACCTTGGCTTTGGCTTCAGCAATACGCTTGTCGTATTGAGCCAGCCAGTCCTTGGCTTCTTGCTCTTTACCCAGCAGCTTTCCGAAATAAGTTAACTCTTCATGAGTATTTTTTAGATCCCCATAAGGCACGATGATGGTTGGAGCGATTTGGCTTAAGGCCTCGTAGCTGTCGGCCATACCGGAAATAATCAGATCGGGTTCAAGTTCGAGGATCTTTTCGGGTGACATTTTCCCGTAGGTTCCGGTATCAGCTATGCCGGCAAGGGCTTCTTTGAAGTACATATTCTCCAGTGTCAGGCCGGGAGCGCCGACAGGAATAGTATCCAGGGCAATCAGGCTGCCCAGGTATTCCTCGGCAACGATGCGTTTCGGTTTAACCGGGATTTTAATCTCCCCGTTTATGGTTGTAACCGTTTTGAATGCAGCGGGTTCCACCGTCTGCTCCGGTTGCTGTGAAGCAGGGGGGGCTTCGGTGGCGTTTCCTGTATTTGCGGCACTTCCCTTGGAAGTATTGTTTCCGCAGGCTGAAGCTAATAAGGTTATTGCCAGCAGCAGGGAAAAAATGAGCCAATGTCTTTGTTTCGCGCTGCGTTGTTGCAGATGATTCAACTTGTGTGCCTCCTTATGTACAATGATTATCATTCTCATTTATACTTTACAGACTTCACCCAGTGAAGACTATGGTCTGATGTGATCTCACCTCATGTAAATTTGTGATGTGATTGTCTGCATGATCATTTTCAATTGCGCCAGCGAGGATAAGGGATCGAAGCCATAGAATAAATCCGGCTGGTGTAGTTGATAGACATGGCCATTGTGAACTGCGTCAAGTTCCTTCCAGCTTGAGGAGTGCAGCAGCGCTGAGAACTGCTCCAGTCCTTCATGCGTTGTGGGTATACTGGTAATGAAAATATGTTCTGCAGGATAAGCAGCGATAGTCTGGGTGGGTGCTTTCAAATAACCGCTGCGTTGCAGGCCTTGCTCCAGCAGGGCAGCAGGCGGGCGGAAACCCAGATCACCATATAGGATCTGACATCCATGCCCAAAGCTGCTGCTGTAGGAATAAGCGGTATCTTCGCCAATTTCCCAGACTATGGCTGTCCCGCGCGTTCCGATCAGCCGGTCCAATTCCAGATTGGCCTCATGACACAGCTCACCATAGCGGCTCAGCCAGGCCTCTGCCTGCGGCACTCGGTTTGCAATGGCGGCGATCTGCCGGAATTGCTCCCGCCAGCCCATACGCATAAAAGGCAGCTCAATTACCGGTGCTACCGGCAGCAGCAGCTTGCTCTCAGCGGTAAGGCTATAGCTGATGATAACATCGGGCCGTGCTGCGACTACTGATTGGTAGAGTGAAGCGGTCCTTGTCTCTTCAAACCGCAATTTATCCTGGGAAGGGGCAAGCTCAAGACGCTCCATCCAGCCTGAATACACACCCAGTTCAGGCATGACTTCTAGCGCTCTTAGGCTGGCGGTGTGATTGAAATTCAGAGTAACAATTCTTTTGTTCTTGCGGTGGTAGGCTGCCGGAGATACGCCGACCACCTGCTTGAATTTTCTGCTTAAATAGGTTCCTTCGCCATAGCCAACCTCCTGCGCCAGTGCGGTTAAATTCGGTCTGTCTGTCAGTATACGCTGCTGTGCCCTGCGGATCCTAAGTAAAGTAAGATATTTATTAAAGGTTTGACCCGTGGCCTTGCGGAAGGTGCGTGAGAAATGTTCCGGACTGACCCCGGCCAGATCTGCCATCTGTACTCTTGTCAAATCTTCGTTATAATGCGTTTCTATATGTTGCAGTACTTGATCAAGCCATTGCACGGATGTTTGGGCACACTCCACTTTTGTGCGGTACAGCTCTACCAGAAGCTCCGAGAACAGCTTCTGCAGGGCGAACGGATTATCCTGTGCCGGCGCCTCCCAGGTTTTTAGCAGTTCTGAAGCTAGTGTACAAGCTTTTGAGCTGCCTGCATTCAAAGTTATGCCGTTGTTCAAGGGATTGGCCCCGGCTTGCTGCGGAGGCAAGATGGAGTATTCAATCCATAACCCATGAAGCTGGTATTGTGGATGTAAGGAAACGCTTAGCGTTCTGGAGCAGCACAGCAAGGTTCCGCAAGTAAGGTTATGCTGTTTCCCTTCAAGCTCAATGGTGCCGTTCCCGCCGGTTACAATCATCAAAATAGAATGCTGTTGCCCGGTATCGGGTTCTCCACTGATCGAGAATCCGTTAAGATTTGCCATCCGCGTGGGGATACAGAAGCTATGGGGATGAGCGATGGAGCTGTCACAACGCTGAGTGAGCATATGTACTTTCACTACCTTCGTATTTGATAATTGTTCTCAATTGCAGTATAACAGCTTTTATACTTAACTCAACTTTTACACTGAATCTGACAGAATCCATAGGGTATAATGAAGTGAATGATTTTACATATTGGAGGCAAAGAACATGCTAGAGGAACTAATAGACTTAGGGCACGTAGGCATTAATGTGAAATACGCAATAGAACATAAGGAAGTCGTTCTCTTTCTCCACTTTAGCGGCGGGAATTTGAACATGTGGGATGGCATCATCCCGCAGTTTGAGCAGGAATATAGTATCATTGCTCCGGACTGCCGGGGGCATGGCAAATCAGATCAACCTGAAACAGGCTATCATATTGATGATATGGCGAACGATATGTATATCCTGCTGCAGCATCTTAATGTGGAGCGTTGTCATGTAGTCGGCAGCTCCATGGGGGCAGAGGTGGGACTTAGTCTGGCTGCATCACATCCCGAACTTGTTCAATCGCTTATCTGTGAAGGTGCCTTGTATAATGAGTTCGGTGAGTATGGTTTATTTCAGGGGTCAGAAGAAGAAATCGAGCAGAAGAAGGAAGCCCTGCGGGTTCAATTGGCAGAGCGGAGGGAACGTGAATTTCCCACTAAAGAAGCCTATGAGGAAGAAGAACAGATGGAATTCGAGGCGCATGGATTGTGGAACGAATACTTCTCTGCCTTTATCAAAAATAATCTGCAGCAGCTGCCAAACGGTCATTTTGCCTGTTGTTTTTTAAATCGGGTTAGAACCGAATATATTCAAAAATACTGGGATGTGAAATTTGAACACTATTACAACAAGGTGAAATGTCCGGTTCTTTTCCTGCCGAGCGAAGAAGAGTGGGCAGATGAGAAGATAAGAGGCAGTCTGCATACATTTTCCGGTCTGCTTGATACCTATGAAATCGAACGTATTGAGAACTCCCTCCATGCTTATGTGTGGATGCAGCTTCCAGCAGCAGCAGGTGACGCGGCAAAGAGATTCATCAGCAAGCACTAATGAAAATTCCCATTACATAGGTGAGAATGATCCATGACATTAGCCCGTAGGCTAGTGTCTTTTGCTTATCCAAGGCCTGCTAAGCTCGAGTCGCTTGGGGGAGTTCTTCCACAACCGGACAAAAACCGGGGGTTGAAGCGCACAGCTGCTTCGTGAATTCTGGACGGAGCTTGGAAAGTTCCCTGAAATAACTGCTGAGTGCGTGATTGAGGCTGACGGAGCCATTTTGAAAAGAAAGGGGATAAAAGGTCTGGACATGGCTGTAATAATACCGTTTGTCCCGGCCAGGCATTATGAAGATCGAGGGCGGAACATAAACGGCAGCATCAAAAAGGTTGCCAATACGGTAGCTATTCGGAACATATCGCGAACAAGCCTTTGCGAAGGCCGGATCACCGGCACGGGGAGAACCATAGGTATATAGGTGTGGAGTATTGAATGCAGTATGAACAGCAACATCGGGAGCGCATAGTGTCGCGAGTGCCCCACCGAGGCTGTGACCTGTTATATATAGCCTTTTGCCGGGGGACAACCGGGAGAGTGCAGAGAGAATACCGCTTCGTGAAGAGGAATAAATGTTGGTAAAGCCGCGGTGGGTAAGGCAGTTTTCCTTGATGTATTTGTACTTTTTTTGCGTGGCATTGGCATTAGAAATCCAGTTGGCCGTTGAACTGCTCCCGCGGAAGGCAATTATGATCTCTTGCGGCGATTCCATAATGAATCCAAACGGTTCCCATACACGGCCTAACGATTTCGCTTGAATGATATGGGTGACTGAATATCCTGTTGGAACGGTGAATGCACCATCCGTATGATTAAACTGGACATAGGTCTGTCCACAGACAGCCGCCAGAAAGATGGCCCGTTCATCAAAAGCCTGATTGTTGTTCACCTGCATCCCGCCTTCCTTATAACCGTTGTATGACAGGAGCCTAAGATAGGTGCATGCCGCTGGAAAAAAAGTTAAGGATACGATTGGATCAAGCTCCTTATGTGGGAAAATCTGGTGAAACCTATCTGAACCGTTTGCGTCTATACATAACAGGTATGAATAAGAGAGGATGGAAAGATGTATGGTTAGAAAATGGCTGGTTGCCCCTTTGCTCGCGGCCTCTTTGCTAATGGCTCCAATTACTGATGCTGCTTCTTCGGCATATTTCAAGTACTCAATGGAGGGCGGAGGTCAGAGCACCAATTCGGCGCTGATCAAGAATGGAATTACCTATGTGCCCGCTTATCTGTTGGAGTCGGCAGGTCTTCAGGCCACTTGGGATCAGGCTCATCAAAAGGTGCAATTTGTAGGATGGAAGAAAAAGCTTGGTATTCGAGTAGGGAGCTCAAAGGGCGTTCTTGACGGAGTAATCGTTGATCTTGGAGGAACTCCTTTTATCTATGAGGAGCAGTTGTATGTTCCCGCCCGTTTCGTAGTAGGTTCACTGGGAGGAACCACGGTGGGCTGGGATGCCGCGCATAGAGTCTATACTGCTCAAGGGCTTAAGTCCTTTAACTCCGCAAGTGCTGTCTACGGTGGTAACGATTATACAATTGATAAAAAAACCGGTAACCTCTATGTAACCGCTCCTTCGGGTGAGCCCAGATTGCTGGCAAAACTCGGTTCGGAGCTGTATGATATGGTTCAATTTGATTTTAAAAAGACTCCAAAGGGCTTGATTTACCTGACCATCACGGATATTTACGGGGAACCCCATATCAACAATACATGGTATACGCTAATTCTCAAGGATGGAATGGTTATCCGTCAGGATAGTGTGAAGTACTGGATGCGCTATGGGGATAATGTGAAAATGTACGGCAATCACTTGGTGCTTACGGACGGGAAAACGCTGCGGCTGATAGAAGATGGTACAGGGAAGGTAACCTCATTCATTGACATGGTGAAGCTTGGGGGTGTAGCTGAGAACTATTTGGTGGAAGGAATGGATGATGATTATCTGCTGATTCGTCCGAATCAGAAGGGGCTGCTTATGCTGATCGAACGCAAGACGGGTAGACAGACGTTATTGTACCAAAAGCTGCTCGACACCAAGCAGCAGGAATATGCGGAAACCAACGATATTCCGTTCTATGGAGACAATCTGAAATTCATCAAGCGTGATGGGGATGCGCTGCTGTTCTCTAATGAGTATGTACGGGATGGCAAGATATATAAATATTTGCTGACGGGAAAATAAAGCTGTATCCAACCCATGAACCTAAAAAGCGCTCAAAAGCAGTTATTCCTATGCTTTGAGCGCTTATATGTTATTGAGGGATCAGCCGGGTAAGCCTCCGTAAATCTCTAACTAACCCGGGGTCCGAATAGAGGGTTCATCTTGTACGAGTATATCGTTCTTTTTAAATTAGGGTACACGGATTAAGCTGATCCGGGAACGAACTGCTTTGTTGACGCTGCAGGATTACAATCATTATAATCTAGATATGACAATATCTCTTGTATCTACCAAGCTGTATATCCCCCCGGCCAGGTCAAAAATCGTCGTCCGCCCGCGTCTGCTGGAGCGGCTTAACGAGGGTCTGCAAGGCAAGCTGACTGTCCTCTCCGCCTCAGCCGGTTATGGTAAAACGACACTCGTCAGTGCCTGGCTCTCTGTCTGCGGACACAGAGCCGGATGGTTGTCGCTGGATGCTGGTGATAATGATCCTGCGAGTTTTCTCACGTATTTGTGCGCCGCTTGCCGGACCATTGGCGTGAACATCGGAGAGGGTATGTTGGCCGTGCTTCAATCCCCCCAGTCCCCGCCAATTGAATCAATACTGACGGCACTTCTGAATGAAATCACCTCTGTATCTGAGCCATCCGTTCTTGTCCTTGACGATTACCATCTGATTGATTCGAAGCCGGTCAATGAAGCCGTGGCTTTTCTGATTGAGCACCTGCCGCCGCAGATGCATCTGGTCATCGCTACACGCGAAGAACCGGTTTTACCGTTGCCGAGGCTCCGCGTGCGGCATCAATTGACTGAACTGCATGCTGCAGACCTGCGGTTCAATGCCACCGAAGCTGCAGAATTTCTAGGCCAGGTGATGGGTCTGATGCTCTCCGCTGAAGATGTCATGCACCTTGAATCCCGCACAGAAGGCTGGATAGCTGGCCTTCAATTAGCCGCACTCTCTTTGCAGGGACGCAATGACGCCACCAGCTTCATCCAGTCGTTCTCCGGGCGCCACAAGTTTGTCCTGGATTATCTGGTCGAAGAAGTACTGCAGCAGCAGTCTGCAGGTATTCAGGCTTTTTTGCTGCTCACATCGGTCCTGGGCCGGATGTGCGGCCCGCTGTGCGATGCTGTAATGGGTGAAGAATCCGGAGGGTCACCTTTTTCTTCCGGACAACGCACCTTGGAATATCTTGAACATGCGAATCTGTTCCTTATTCCCTTGGACAATGAAAGACGCTGGTACCGCTATCACCATCTCTTTGCGGATTTGCTGCGGGAACGTCTGTCCCAAGGCCTTCCCGTTGCTGAATTGCATATCCGGGCGAGCGCATGGTATGAGGATAATGGCTTTGAACTTGAAGCTTTCCAGCATGCAGCCGCTGCCGGGGATATCGAACGCGCTGCCCGATTGATGGAAGGAGAGGGGATGCCGTTGCTGTTTCGGGGGGCAGTAACTCCCGTACTGAACTGGCTGGATTCCCTGACGGTGGAAATACTCGATTCAAGGCCTTCATTGTGGGTTATGTATGCTTCCGGACTCCTCATGCAGGGCCGGATATCGAGTGTTGAACAGAAGCTGCAAGCTGCAGAACAAGCGCTGCACGGCACTGTACAGAACGAGAGAACCCGTGATCTTACAGGACATATTGCCTCCATACGTGCTACGCTCGCGGTAAGCAGACACCAGGCTGAACCCATCATGGCCGAATCACGCCGCGCCTTGGACTACCTCCATCCTGACAATCTGCCGGTGCGTGCAGCGGCCGCGTGGTCGCTGGGGTATGCTTATCAGCTCCAAGGAGATCTCAGCCTGGCCGAAACAGCTTATGCCGAAGCCTTGTCGATCAGCAAGAAGATCGGGCACGTGATGATCACTATCATGGCAACCCTAGGCCTTGGAAACATTCAGGAAGCGGAGAACCAGTTACCGGCTGCGGCTGGGAGCTATCTTCGTGTGCTGGAATGGGCTGGGGAACCGCCACTGCCGGCGGCATGCGAAGCACACCTGGGATTAGCGCGGATCTTTTATGAATGGAATGAATGGGAGCAAGCCCTCCTGCATAGTCGGCAAAGCGTCCAGCTTGCGCAACAGTTTGAAGATTCGGACCGGGGGGTGGCAGGCGAGGTGCTGCTCGCGAAGCTGAAGCTTGCACGGGGTGAAGTGAGTGCGGCAGCTGCTATTTTAGCAAAAGCAGAGCTTCTTGCCCGGAAGGAACATTATTGGGCACAGATTCCCCAGATTGCAGCTATGCAAGTGTCGGCTTTGCTTCATCAGGAGAACCTGGATGCAGCCGCTATCCTTGCGGAGCAGCACGGGCTTTCACTCTGCCAGGCAAAGGTATACATGGCACGCGGAGACACTTCTGCCGTGTTGGCGGTGCTAGAGCCAATGCTTAGGCAAGCGGCCGTCAAGGGTCGTCCGGACGAACGGCTAAAGGGAATGATTTTTTATGCAGCAGTCCTTTACAGATGCGGAGATAAGTCTGCAGCGACGCAAGCATTGGCTGAAGCTATGACAATGGCCCAGCCGGGCGGCTTTATCCGTGCTTTTGTCGACGAAGGGCTGCCGGTCGAAAGGCTGCTGCGCGAAGCAGAGGTTGGTGGGGAACTGATGGATTACCGGAGGAAACTGCTGGCTGCATTTGAAGCCGAGAATCCACAACACAGCCAATTGAGATCTGCTCAGCATGTGCCCAGGCCGTCCCAGCCCCTTATCGAGACACTGAGCGGGCGGGAGCTTGAAATATTGCAGCTTATTGCACAAGGTCTCTCGAACCGCGAGATTAGCGAGCGGCTATTTCTAGCACTAAGTACCGTTAAGGGGTACAACCGCAATATCTTTGACAAACTTCAGGTCTCGCGGCGTACAGAGGCTGTTGCCCATGCCCGTAGGCTAGGTTTGTTGTAATGTCATTCAACAGCATTGTCACAGTTTTTGGCGAAAAGCATACTTAAGTATCTACATGATCCTCCCTGCTGAAGCTATACTTATTGCAAATCGACACCGGGAGGAAACTCATGAAAGCCATAGTATGCTCCAAGTACGGATCACCAGAAACACTGCGACTCATAGAGCTGGAGAAGCCTTTGCCCAAGCGCAAAGAACTGCTGATCAAGGTTCATGCTTCAACCGTAACCGCAGGGGATGTTAGAGTACGGACTTTCAAGAGTCCTGCCTTGCTATGGCTGCCTATGCGGATCGTATTAGGTCTAAGCAAACCCAGAAAACCTGTTTTGGGTGTAGAGTTAGCCGGTGAAGTAGTAGCCGTAGGCCCTGAAGTGGAGCATTTCAAACAAGGTGATCTGGTTTTTGCATTAACGGGGATGCACTTTGGCGCCCATGCTGAGTATGCTTGTCTGCATGAAGACGGAATGGTATGGTTCAAACCGGCCAATACGACCTTTGAGGAAGCTGCTGCAGCGCTTTATGGGGGAACCACCGCATTGTATTTTCTTAGAAAAGCAGGTGTTCAAAGGGGACAAAACGTTCTGGTCTATGGAGCTTCAGGCACTGTAGGGACATTTGCATTACAGCTTGCGAAGCACTTTGGGGCAGAGGTAGACGCGGTATGCAGTACAGCAAATCTGGAATGGGTACATTCCTTGGGCGCGGGTCAGGTAATCGATTATACGGTAGAGGATTTTACAACAAGAGGCGGGCGGTATGACATTATCTTCGATGCCTCCGGCAAGCTTCCCAAATCCAGGTGCAAAAAAGCACTGAAGCCCACCGGAGCATATGTTACAGTAGCCGGGCAGGGGATGGCCAGGGTCCGCATCGAGGACCTGCAATTCCTAAAAGATCTAATGGAGATAGGGAAGATTAAATCGGTGATTGACAGGTACTATGCATTAGAACATACGGCCGAGGCCCATCGGTATGTGGAACATGGGCATAAGAAAGGCAGTGTTGTGATCAGAGTGAGTCAGGGCAGCGATTATTAAATTATATAGCTCATCCAAACATCATCCGGCAGGAGGCAGGAGCAATCCGGATTTTGCTTATGAACGAGCCTGCCGGTAATCAGACTGGATTGTCTGCAATTCGAAACCTCTCCTTTGAAATGGTTGGTCGCACTTCCATTTTTCCAAAGGTTGGTTTCTTTTTTGCATTTTTTTGACACAACCTATATAAGGAGGGGTTTTGTAATGATATTTGTACATGCTGTACTCAGAACGGAATGGGAGTCAGCGATTTTGAACGGGATATATAAAGGTCCTACTTTAGAAACAGAAGGCTTCATTCATTGCTCACCGATTCATAAAATAGTGCCGGTCGCCAATGATAATTTCCAGGGAGTTCACGGGCTTATTTTACTGTATATTGAGGAGTCAAAAGTAGAGGCTGAGGTTAGGTGGGAAGATCTATATAATGAAGGAAGCGAATATCCTCATATCTATGGTGAACTCAATTTTGATGCTGTAGTGAAGTTCGTTGCGTTCGAGCCTAATGTAGATGGCGGTTTTTCGTTGCCTCAAGAATTAGCAGAGCTGCAGTAGTATACACTAGTAGGAAACGAATTACGACTAAAAGAAAACAAGGAGGCATTATGACGGAGAAAAAAGAAAGTTCAGATCCCGGGTGGCACATTGACAATAGTTACTCCAGTCTGCCGGAATCTTTGTTTACCTTACAGAAGCCGACACCTGTCCGCTTGCCGGAGCTGGTTATTTTTAATGACCCGCTCGCCCACTCTTTAGGGTTAAATATCCAGGCTCTGCGCAGCAATGACGGGACAGCGGTTCTCGCAGGCAATGAGGTTCCCGATGGCGCCGAACCTCTTGCGCAAGCTTATGCAGGACATCAATTCGGTCATTTCAATATGCTGGGCGACGGCCGGGCAGTGCTCCTTGGTGAACAGATCAATCCGCTTGGTGTGCGAGTAGATATTCAGCTTAAGGGATCAGGCAGAACTCCCTACTCCAGAGGGGGCGATGGCCGGGCGGCGCTCGGTCCGATGCTGCGGGAATACATCATCAGCGAAGCCATGCATGCGCTTGGCATTCCTACGACCCGCAGTTTGGCGGTTGTATCAACCGGTGAGTCCTTATTCCGGGAAACCGAGCAGCCGGGTGCCATTTTGACCCGTGTGGCTGCCAGTCATTTGCGCGTCGGGACCTTTCAATTCGTTGCCGCAAGGGGCAACACAGAGGAGCTCCGGGCTCTGGCAGATTACACCTTGCAAAGACATTATCCGGATGCGGAGGCGGAAGGGAACCGTTATCTGATCCTGCTTCAGGAGGTGGTCCAACGTCAGGCGGATTTGATTGCCAAATGGCAGCTTGCAGGTTTTATTCATGGGGTGATGAACACCGACAACATGGCTCTTAGCGGAGAAACTATTGATTATGGCCCATGCGCCTTCCTGGACGTATATGACCCTGCAACCGTATTTAGTTCCATTGATCTTCAGGGCCGCTACGCCTATCGCAATCAGCCCCGTATTGCCGCCTGGAATCTTGCGAGGTTTGCAGAAACCCTTCTTCCGCTGCTGCATGACAACCAATCGGAGGCTATTCAAATGGCTGAGGCTGCCATTGATGATTTTTCAGTAAGGCATGACCGGATTTGGGTGGCAGGAATGAGAGCGAAGCTCGGAATCTTTAACGAAGAACAAGAGGATATCCATCTTATAGAAGAACTCCTCCGTATGATGCAAAAGTATCGTACGGACTACACGAATACTTTTCGTGCCTTAACATTGGGGAAGCCGGAAGATACAGTCTTGTCTGGCACGGAGGAATTTACCCAGTGGCATAAGCTCTGGCAGGAAAGACTTGGAAGACAAGGCGAATCCCCGGCTTCTTCGCAGCAGCTGATGCGCAGCAGCAATCCTGCGGTCATTCCGCGTAATCACAGAGTGGAAGAAGCGCTGGAAGCTGCCGTGAAACAAAAAAACTACATTGTTATGGAGCAGCTCCTTAAGGTTCTTTCAGACCCGTATGCCTACTCTGACGAACAGACGGATTACTCGACATTACCGGAGGAATCTGCGCGTCCCTATCGAACCTTTTGCGGAACCTGAACGGCTGACTCTTAGTCTATTTCATGAAAGGAGAAACTGTGGACAGGATACTGGTTATTGGCTCGGGAGGATCGGGGAAATCTACACTTTCCCGGAAGCTTGGCGGCATTCTTAAGCTTCCGGTTATCCATTTGGACACCTATTTTTGGAATGCGAACTGGGTCCCCAAAGAAAATGCAGAATGGGATCAGATCGTAGAGCGCTTCACTTACGAAGATCAATGGATCATTGACGGCAACTATTCCAGGACGATGGACAGCAGAATAAAGAGAGCAGATTTAATTGTTTTTTTGGACATGCCCAGAGTTCTATGTATGTACCGGATATTTAAACGGCGTATCATGTACCACAAGAAGGCCAGACCTGATATGAACGAAGAGTGCCCGGAAAAAATAGACTGGGACTTCGTAAAGTGGGTTTGGAATTACCGGACAAGAAGCCGCAAGAACACAATAAAGAAACTGGAACGTATCCAAGAACCACAACAAGTTATTACTTTGAAAACAAGAAAACAAGTGGATGAATTCATCAGGTCGCTGGAACAGAACCCAAATTAGTTGCTTCAACAGGAATCGAATCAGCGGAAGACCCCTACATTCTAGGGGCAAACGCATCCCACTTGCTCTATATCGGCAGAAAAAAATAAAGCTTCAGCCTGCAGTAAACCGTATGAATCCTAACAACCGGGTAATAATAAATTCCAGTCTGTTACTTGCAGGGGGAATTCCATGAACTTACAATCGGGAACTTATTATTGGCCGACCACCTTTCCAGATGCTCCGTCCTACCCTCCATTGAAGGAGAATGTTACTTGTGACGTGGTGATTATCGGCGGAGGAAGCTCCGCAGCGCAATGTGCGTATTACTTAGCCGACAGAGGTATACAAGTCACTGTTTTAGAAAAGGGGACCATAGGCAGCGGAAGCACGAGTACGAACACCGCTATCATTCAATATTCGGGCGAAAAAATGTTCACGGCCTTGGCCCACACCTTCGGGGATGCATATGTCGGGCGGCATCTGAAACTGCTTAAGGAGGCGATCGATGAGATCGAAGCAGCTTCACGGCAAGTTGATATCGATTGTGAATTTCGCAGGAGAGATACACTTTATTCCGCTAGCTGTCACGAAGACGTAGATCGTTTACGGAACGAATATGCTTTTATTAAGCGGCATGGCGTAGAATTGGACTTTTGGACACAAGAGGACATTGAGGCGAAGTACCCGTTCAGCCGGGAAGCTGCGATCTACTCCTACAATGATGGTGAGTTGAATCCTTACAAGTTCACCCATGCTTTGTTTCAGTATGCGGGGCAACAGGGAGTCGCTGTTTATGAGCACACGGAGATGAATGGCCACCGTTACGACCGGGAACAGCAGCGCATGATTATCTACACGAAAACAGGGTATGAGGTGAGCGCCCGATATGTCATTTTTGCAGCAGGCTATGAAAATATGGATATCCGAAAAGAAAAGCAAGCTTCTTTCGTGAGTACCTATACAGTCACCACTGAGAAAGTAGCGGACTTCTCCTCCTGGTATAACCGGACCCTGCTCTGGGAGACGGCACGCCCCTATTTATACATCCGCAGCACCGCCGATAACCGGATTATCATCGGTGGTCTCGATGACAACACGACTTTACCAGAGGACCGGGACAGCAAGCTGATGCACAAGAAGGATAAGCTGATCGAAGATTTTAATCAAATGTTTCCCGGCATCAAGGTAGACCCTGCCTTCTATTCCACGGCATTTTACGGCGGGATCGTGGACGGCTTGCCTATCGTCGGAAAATATGATGAATTCCCAAACAGCTACTTCCTGCTCGCTTATGGCGACAACGGAACAGTCTACAGCCAACTGCTGGCCAAGATTATCGTTCAGGAAATTGTCGAAGGACATAGTCCTGACCTGGAGCTGTATTTGCAGGACCGGCCGCTCCTCAAGAAGAATTAATAATGGCATGATGGTAACCAGCCAGAATGAAAGACTGCTGATCTAAGGTATCGACAGTCTTTTTTTTGCTGTTTTTTTGCGCCTCGGTTTATAAGTATCTGCGTACGTATACCAGAATATGGTATGATTGATTTTATATTAACTTTTTTTTGCTGATATCAGAATCGGAAAATGCGAGGTGCTATCTTTTGTTAAGAATTCGAACAATGATCTTGTCCTTTATTCGCTCCAAACACTTTTGGCTAATAATAGGCGCAGTGGCAGCTGGGTTATTTATCCTGATTGGTGGCATTATCTACATACAAGCCAGTAATGATCAGATATCCGATCAGATATCAACCTATAATGATGTAGCAGTTGTACCTGATGAGCCGGGGGTGAAATTACCTGTCATCAAATTGCCTGAGACGAAAAATTTTAGAAATGCCAGAATGATTGGACTTATTTATTATAACGGCAAAGTATATACCCAAACGGATACAGAAATCGCTCCTGAACGGGCAAAAGATCTACTCGGCGAGAAGCTTGGGACTGCAAAAGGCAATATTGAAGGCTGGGATACTCAAGATGAAAATGATATTGAATTTGCTTCAACGATACATAAGGCAGATGTTTATACGGTAAATGGGTACGATAAGGATTTTAGAATTATGACGTTAGCTGAACAGAATGGAATGGTTAGCCCTGCATTTTATGAGCGCTTAAACGGTATTTCTGTAAGAGATGGTGGAGATTTTTTTGGGAGATTTAATATCAAAGGGAATGTAGTTGGTGCCCGATATCAAAGTTATAGTGAGTGGAACAATAGCATGGACCAATATCACCCGATAAAAGATATGGATTTAATAAACACGCTGGTGGATCAGCTGTATCATGCGAATCTTTTATCAAGGGAAATCGTTGGTGATGCGCTGGGTGACTTTAGAAATGACGATAAGTATAGACGATTGATCATTCAGCTAAGTGATGGTACGGAGGTGAGCTTGAAAATAATTAGAAATGGTTACATCAACTATGGATTTGCAGAGGTGTATTTTATAATCGATAGTGAGATGTTCTGGAAACTGTGGCAAGTTATGCAGCCAATTTAACAGTAAACTACACTCCAGAGGCGTGAATCTCCGGGAGTTCGTACGAGTGAATCAACAGTTAGAAGCTTCTGCCAGAGGTTGGCGGAGGTTTTTTTTCATGAATTTTTTAGTAATCGTAATATTCTTCCATTTAATAGTATAATTAACGCTAGACGAAGTATGGACAAAATGAATGAAGGAAGGAGTTGTGAAATGGAGGTTTCTCCGAAGCATACTGTGACCGCTGCTGTGGTTGTGATTAATGATCGTAACGAAATACTACTAAAATACGGACCGAAGCGTGGATGGGAAATCCCAGGAGGCAGAGTCGAAGTGGGGGAATCACTGTCAGCTGCAGCTGTGCGGGAAACGAAAGAAGAGACAGGCATGGATATAGAAATCATTAAATTTTGTGGCTTTTTTCAGAATGTTAAGGAATCCGTTTATAACACCTTATTTATGGGAAGACCCATCGGTGGAGAGTTTAGAATATCGGCTGAAAGCTTAGAGATTAGGTATTTTTCTATTGAAGAGGCACTTGAAAAGATAACCTGGAAGAGTTTCAGAGAGCAAATTGAATATTGTTTACATTATGAAGAGCAATTTTTAGTCGAATATAATAACCGAAATTATAAGAAAAAAATATATTGCGGCGATATTGAGGAAGGTCCGGATTTCATATAGCAAGGCATAGAGTTGCACTATCAAATGAAGATAAGGGGATATGAGTATGACAACCAATATTACTGCTGAACCCATTCGTGTTGTTGAATATGATCCTTCATACGCTGGAGCGCTCGCTGACATGTGGAACCGCAGCAACGAAAATTGGGGCGGGGGTACCAATCTCAGAACAGAGGACAGCATTCGCCGGAAAATGGAGATTTCGTCCAATCTGCATGCTTTTCTTGCCGTCGATGGCGAGGAGGTTGTGGGTTTCTGCAGCTTCGCCCATTACCAGCAAGATGAAGGCGCCTTGTATGTACCGCTGCTGAATGTGAGGCCCGATTATCACGGACGTAAGGTCGGCCGCAATCTGATATTGAACGCTGTCCGCAAGACCGTCGAAGCGGGTTGGCCACGGCTCGATCTGTTCACCTGGGCGGGCAATACCAAGGCTGTGCCCATGTATAAGAAATGCGGGTTCTTCTGGGAAAAAAATGATGATTACGTTCACTTGATGAACTTCATTCCAACGATATTACAAACGGAAGCGCTCACACCGTATTTCGAGGAGCTTGACTGGTACGCAGATAGCACCCGTGAACTTGTTATCGAACCGGATGGCCGCCATAAGCACGGCTTCGATTTCCTGGACTATACGTGGCATAAGGGAGAACTGGTACTGCGGGCAGAATTTGAGACGACGGGCCGCGGGCTGACCGCTCTGGATACGCCAGAATATGCGATCTCAACAGAGATCGAAGAGCATAACCTCGTATTTGGTTCTGCTTACAAGGTCCGCTACCGAATCGAAAACCGCTTGGCAACCGAGCTTTCAATAGAAATCAAGGGGCAGAACGACAAGAATATCCGTTTTGCCCTGGATATCGCCCGAACGATTGCTCCGGGAGAAGCGGTAATCGTGGAGGGGAATTTCCAGCTCGACCCGATCCTGGAGGAGCAGAATAACAAGAAGACCCATCCTGTTGTCAAGAGCACTTGGATCATCGGTGGCAGACGGGCCGAGTTCCGTATGGGCATCACTCCGAAATTTCCGGTCAAGATGCAGATGGTATTGCCAGTCAAAGAACTGCATCCGGGTATTCCGGCCGAGCTGTATCTGAATGTGGAGAACAATTTCACCTCACCAGCGGAGTTCACTTTTGACTGGCCTGAGGATGAAATCGTGGAATGGGCTGAACGTTCGGTCCGCATCACCATACCGGCTAAAGGCAAAACCTCTATTCGGGTACCCTTCACCTTGCAATCATACGGTCTGTACTCTCGCGAGGTTCAGGTCACAGCGGTTCCGGTAAACGGTAAGCCAGTTATCTTTACAAGCAAGCTGTCCGTACTAATGAAGGGAACAGAGGGGCGTTATGGAGGACAGAACGGGGAGCAATGGGTCGCCGTGAACGGTGCTTTTTCGGTTCACCTTCACAAGCTAAGTAATAACATGTGGATCGAATATCCGGGCTCCCGCCACAACTTTTGGTGGAACTATCCCAAGCTTGGAAAGCCGTTCGCGGAAGAATTCTCGAAGAAGCAAGCTACAGAAGTGAAGATCTATCCGGAAGGAGAGAGTCAGGTTCTGGAAGCCCTGTACGAGTCGGAGAACTTTTCCGGTCTGCAACTGAAATCCGTAACCAAGCTGTTTGCAAGCGGGATCGCCGAATTTCATTATGAAGTAATGAATAGCAGCAGCATTGAGCTGGAGGAGAACGTATATCTGCTGACGAACTTCGGTTTCTTCGGCAATCGGCTCATTCTGCCATATCAGGGCCGTTATGTCGATATGGGCGAGGCGTACGCTGGCAGTCCGGATCATTGGGACAGCGCTCAGATCACGGAGAACTGGCTGTTCAACAAGGAAGAGAATGTGGCTTGCGGAATCTGCTGGGACCCTTCCTTGAAGCTGCTTCGCTCGGAATATCCGCTCGGACTAGAGCATGATCTCGGCCGAATCGCTCCCGGAGCAGCAGTGAAGACGAAGCCGACGATATTTGCGCTGAACACCTTCGCTAACTGGTCGGATTTCCGTTCCTTCGCCCGTAAATGTCCGGCCCCGGTTATTCCAGTGTTGGATAATCATCTCGAACTTATGCTTGGAGGCGGTAATCCGTTCAAGTCTCCGGTACTTCATGCGGAGCTGATCGAACGAAAGCTGCTTCCGCTTGCCGGGGAATTCGAGCTTTATGTCCAATGTGATGGGGAAGAAGAACAAAGAATCGCGAATGTTGTGCTTCGTCCAGAGCAGAACCTGCATTCTGCAAATGTGGAGTTCTCTCCTGAGGACAAGAGGATTCAGGGAACCGGGGAATCCACTTGGAAAGTGCGTGCCGTCTATCGGGGTGAGGATCGGATTCAGGAACGCTCAGCAGTGTGGTTCCCTCAGACGGATGCGAGAGTCAGCTGTGAAACTCAGGAGGGGACGGCCGGGACATTATATACAGTGAACAACGGTGTCCTCTCTATAGCGGCTGACCCCGGATTCGGCAGTGTTGTGCATTCCTTGAAGCACCAGGGCGAAGAATGGCTGGATAGCTCATATCCGGTACCGGCTCCGCGTTCCTGGTGGAATCCCTGGTATGGCGGTCTAGGCGTACATATTCCCGGAATGAATGGCTTTAGCCGGCAGCAGGAGCCAAGATATGCGGCATGGGCGGAATGTACGGATGATCAAGGCAACGTCTGGACAGGACTGAGTCTAACCACCCGGATCGAGCAGCATAAAATATATCGGGGAATGTCGGTCAAGCAGTTTTACCTCATGCTGCCTGGTGTTCCAGTCCTATGTATGCTGCATTCGGTCACCAATGAGAGTGGTATGATGCTGCCAGAGTATAAGTTACAAGAGTCTCATTTCTTCCGGCCTTCACCAGCCATCAATGAAGGCTGGATCGAAGTTCCCGGAGAAGGACGATTCCTCACCGGGAACCTGGAAACCGGGCTTCAAGCCAAGGAGCTGCTGCGGATTGGCGCTGTTAACCGTGTCCATATGCTGCATGCAGTGAATAACTATCCTAATACAAACGCCTCAGCCTATGTGAACAACAAGGTAATGGAGTATGGTGCGGAACATCAGCTTGCTATTATGAACGGGGAGACTGCCATGACACAGCCGACCTTTCTGATCCTGGGAGGAACCGCGCTGAATCCAAAGGATATCCAGAGCCTGCTTAAACTGAAGTTCACCAGCCCAGCCGTAGATAAGGAGACCTTACATGCCGATCATTGATATTCATATCCATCTCTCCGATATCGAGAGCTTTCATCAGACAGCAACGGATCTGTCGAAGGTTGATTACACTACCGCAGGCCTTAAGGCGGAGTTTGACAAAAACGATGTTATTCTTGGTATTGGAATGGGTGTGACAGAGCAGACCAAGGGCGCTTTTCCCGATTCCAATTCACCTAATCCGATGAGCCTTGATCTGGAAGAGAGTGTCCCGCCATTTCTGATGGAATGCGTCGGCATCAATCCGAATCTGCTCACCGGGAAGCAAGCCCGGCAGGAGCTGGACCGGATCGAAGCACGGCTGCAAGCGCCGGAGGTGGCGGGGATCAAGTTGTATGCCGGGTATTACCATCATTATGTCTACGACAACATCTACACACCCGTGTATGAACTGGCTGCGAGGTACGGCGTTCCTGTGGTCATTCATACTGGTGATACCTATTCGATGAATGGATTACTGAAGTATTCGCATCCGCTTACCGTAGATGAATTAGCCTATCAGCAGCGCGGGGTGAACTTCATGATCTGTCATTTGGGTGATCCCTGGGTCATGGACGCTGCCGAAGTGGTGGCCAAGAACCCGAATGTTTATGCTGATTTGTCTGGTCTTGTCGTTGGTGACCGGCCTCATTTTGAACGGTTCATGAATGAACCGCTATTCATGGACCATTTCCGCAGGGCGTTGGTGTACTCGGATCATTACGAGAAAATGCTCTTCGGAACCGACTGGCCGCTCGCACCGATCGGCTTGTATGCTGAGTTTGTCCGCCGACTTGTACCCGAACAGCACCACGAGAAGGTGTTTTATCAGAATGCCATAGGGCTGTTCCCGCGCATTCAGCGGCGGATAGCGGAGCTGTGAAATTGCAATTTTTTAAAACCTGTCTGGAGTTGTGCCGCTTTAGCCTTTATAATATGACAAGAGTACAGTATAAAGGAAAAGGTGTTTATTACATGAGCATATTAAATGTAGAAAAGCTGAGTCATGGATTCGGCGACCGCGCGATTTTCACCGATGTATCATTCCGTCTGCTAAAGGGCGAACATATCGGACTGATCGGAGCCAATGGTGAAGGTAAATCCACCTTCATGAACATCATCACAGGCAAGCTTCAGCCGGACGAAGGAAAAGTCGAATGGGCAAAACGCATGCGGGCCGGTTATCTGGACCAGCACGCCGTACTGACGAAGGGACAATCGATTCGTGACGTTTTGCGGGGTGCCTTTCAATATCTCTTTGACATGGAACAAGAGATGAATGACATGTATGGCAGAATGGGCGAGGTGTCTCCTGAGGAATTGGAGCAGATGCTGGAGGATGTCGGAACGATTCAGGACACACTGACAAGCCAGGATTTCTATATGATCGATGCTAAGGTGGATGAAACCGCCCGCGGGTTGGGACTGACGGATATCGGTCTGGATAAGGACGTCCATGATCTCAGCGGCGGTCAACGGACCAAGGTTCTGCTGGCCAAGCTGCTGCTGGAGAAGCCGGACATTCTGCTGCTGGACGAACCTACGAACTATCTCGACGAGCAGCACATTGTATGGCTGAAGCGGTATTTGCAGGAATACGAGAATGCTTTCATTTTGATTTCGCATGACATTCCGTTCCTGAACAGTGTCATCAACCTGATCTATCATATGGAGAATCAGTCGTTGACGCGATATGTGGGCGATTACGAGTACTTCCAGCAGGTGTATGAGGCGAAGAAATCGCAGCTTGAATCTGCGTTTAAACGCCAGCAGCAGGAGATCGCGGATCTGAAGGACTTCGTTGCCCGGAACAAAGCCAGTGTGGCTACACGTAATATGGCGATGTCCCGGCAGAAAAAGCTGGATAAGATGGACGTTATCGAACTCGCCAGAGAAAAACCGAAACCGCAGTTCAACTTCAAGGATGCGCGCACTTCCGGCAAGCTTATTTTCGAAACCAAGGAGCTCGTAATCGGATACGATTCTCCGTTGTCGAGACCCCTGAATCTCCAAATGGAACGCGGACAAAAAATCGCGCTCGTCGGCGCGAACGGGATCGGTAAAACGACATTGCTGCGCAGCATTCTGGGCCAGATCCCGGCGATTTCAGGTTCGGCCAGACTCGGCGATCTGTTGGAAATCGGCTATTTCGAGCAGGAGATCAAGGGAACGAACTACAACACCTGTATTGAAGAGATTTGGACGGAGTTCCCGTCATACACTCAGTTTGAAATACGGGCGGCTCTTGCCAAATGCGGTCTGACGACCAATCATATCGAGAGCAAGATCGCGGTCTTAAGCGGTGGCGAGAAAGCCAAAGTCCGTTTGTGTAAGCTGATTAACCGCGAGACCAATCTGCTGGTACTGGACGAACCGACCAACCATCTTGACGTCGATGCGAAGGACGAGCTGCAGCGTGCGCTCAAAGCCTATAAGGGCAGCATTTTGCTGATCTCGCATGAACCCGAATTCTATCGTGATATCGTGACAGAAACGTGGAACTGCGAATCTTGGACGACAAAAGTATTTTAAAACAACCTGCAGGAATGCGGGTTTGACCGGTGACCCGTAAGATGGAAACTTTGAAAAAAGTGACCCTCTTGCGGGTCATTTGTCTTTGAAGTATAGGTGCCGTATATCTGAAATCCGCCTTAGCCTGCATGAAATGCACTAATTATTGGGGTGCCTTACCCGCAGACCACTATGCTATAGTAGACGTCGAAAGATTGGCTGAAATCTATTGTCAGTCAGATATCACCATAAGGACGCAGGGGGATCATATGGAAGTACATAATCAGGCAACATCTGTGCAGCACTCCAAAAAGAGCGCGGTTAATATCATAATTGACGGCATCTCTGGAATCTTTCTTCCGATTGTTAATATTCTGAGTGCAGCAGGCATTATGAAAGGGTTATTGGCTGGCGCGGCGGCGCTGGAGCTAATCAGTAAAACAGAAGGCACGTATACAGCGCTGAACGCGATGGCGGACAGTCTGTTCTACTATCTTCCCATTCTTCTGGCATATACAGCAGCCCGAAAATTTGGGGCAAATCCATTTACCGCTGTTGTGGTCGCCGGGGTGTTACTATACCCGAGTCTGACCACTCAGTTTGCAGACCACGAGACGATACAGTTTTTTGGCATGGGGATTACTCCTGTCAACTATCCGGCAAGTGCCATTCCAATTATTCTCGCAGTTGGCTTGCTGGTCTATGTCGAACGAATATGTATTAAAGTGTTACCTGAGATCATTCGTGAGTTCTTTACACCATTGATCTCTATTGTTGTGGTATCCTCCGTGACGCTGCTGGTGTTCGGACCGATGGGCACACTTGCCGGGGATGCGCTCGCCAAAGGGTATAGCTTTGTATATCATCTCAGTCCGGTAGGAGCGGGAATGGTCCTGGGTGCAATCATTCAGCCGATGGTCATCTTCGGCCTGCACTGGAGTCTGGTGCCGCTCGCAATTAATAATATCAGCCTGAATGGTTCGGATACCCTCTTGGCTCTGATGGGCCCGGCCTCGTTCGCACAGGCAGGAGCAGCGCTCGCGGTATTCTTCAAAGCCAAAGATAAAAAGTTCAAAACCTTAAGCTTATCCGCTTCCATTTCGGCCTTGTTCGGAGTCACCGAGCCCGCGATGTTCGGTGTGAATCTGCCCTTGCGCAAGCCGATGGTCATTGTATGTTGTGCCGGAGCCGTCGGCGGCGGAATGGCCGGGATGTTCGGATCGTCCGCGATTTCCTTCGCTTTTGCGGGACTGCCGACATTACCTGCTTACCTGGGCGACGGGTTCGGCGGTTTCCTGATCGCCTGTGCGACTGGTTTTCTTATCGCTCTGATTGCAACGCTGCTGATAAGACTGGAAACTGAGCCTGGAATGGATGCAAGAGCTAAGTAAATGACAGAAGAAACAGGCTTCGTCGTCCGAGGGATCGAGCTTGGATGCGGAGCCTGTTTATAATAGATGAGAAGCTAGTTGATGAAATGCCACTCATTCCCGATAGTTTACCGCCTTATGAATTTCAAATTCCCCGTGTCCCTTAAGCAGGACAGAGATATATTGTGGTTCTGCTTTCACATCTGACATAAACCATACTCTTCCTTGTTTCACCAAAATAATCAACCCATTCTCATCACCAACGGCTGTAAATGTTTCACTTTGGCCTCTCCAAGGAGAAAGATTGTATTTCTCTCCAAAAAACGCTGCAGCAGATAATACATCTGGGACAGGTAAGCCGATTTCACTTACGTTCAAAAGACTTTTACCAGAAAACTCATGAGTTGAACTATTATTAAGATTATGACGGGCTATCAATTCCACTATATTTCCGTCGGGATCCTTAAAATAAATCGAGTGGGCGTTCCAATCCTCAAAGAAAATAATTAAATCCCCGTTGTCATCCATCAATTCCACTCTATTTTTAAGCCAATTCATTGCATCTTCAATCTGGTTTTCTGGTATGTTGAATGCAAAATGATATGGTGAATTATGATTACGCTGGTATTCATAATCCAATTGAGAACTCCCAACTGTGAGACAAAATGATTGTGCATCATTCCTACTTATTGGGAGATTCAATACACCCGTGTAGAACTCAATCATCTGATTCAAATTCCTGCAAAAGAGTTTTAGTTTCTTAATCAAAATGGGTATCCCTCCGGGTTCGTCCAACGAATATAGAGTATTAGATTTATTTTACAATGAGACGGACCTGAAAATGTGTAGCTTATCCTGAAATTCTGGGGCAGGAGAACTTAATGCATTTCTCGAATAGTCCTTGATGGAATGCTTTAGAATGTTCTTCTATCATTTGACACGTTGAGGTAAGTTGTCAATGAATTAAGAATAAATTCTAATTTGGACAAAGGAGATGCAGCATGCTACCATCACTCACATTTCTTAAACGTCAATTGGAGGGGGTTCTCCGCAATAAATTCGCGCAGGGGCATCAAACCTCGGGTTATTTAGCCAAGCTGGAACAGCTTCCTGCAAGTTATGATGCCTATCTGGAATTCGCTCAGAGCTTGGCTGCCATTCCAATGCGGGATAATTGGTCTTACTATGAGCCGGATGATTTAGAGGAGATATGGCGGGAATGCGATCCGGCCCGACCTCTTGGCCAGGTCGGAATCCTGAATCTGAAGGACAGCTCCAAGCGGGTCGAGGCGGGATTCCTCGCTTCCGTCTGTGGCTCCATGCTGGGCAAACCGATCGAAGTCAACCCCAGCTTGTCGGAATTGCGTCAAGCGCTTACTTCCGTAGGGGAATGGCCACTGAACGATTACATCTCTGATGATATCCTCCATGCGTTGAATCGTCGTCATTGGTCCTGGTATGAGACGACCCGGGGGCGAATTCGTTATGTGGCACCTGACGATGATATCAATTACACATTAATGGGGATGCTTGTGCTGGAGCAATTCGGCAAGGGTTTTACGAAAAGAAATATAAGGGATTTATGGATAAATCATCTTCCGATAAGTACAACTTGGGGTCCAGAGAGATCCATCCTGATTCAATCGGGGATTAGTTATTTGGAGCATGACAGGGAAATATTCAATCACTCTGAAATAGAGGCTTGGCCCGATCTTTTGGTACAGGATACGGAACTATGCGGGGCAGCGATTCGCGCAGATGCTTACGGCTATGCCTGTCCCGGTCAACCCGCGCTTGCGGCTGAGCTAGCTTGGCGGGATGCAAGTTTTACACATCGCCGGACCGGTATTTACTCCACGATGTTCATAGCTGCTGCGATTGCTGTCGCACATGTGCTGCGTGATCCTGTTGAGATCATCAGTACTGCACTGCAATTCGTACCGAGAAGGAGCCGATTCTATGAGATTACTAAGGATTGCTTGCAGATGGTAGCGAATGCAGATAACTGGCTGGAAGCCTATCAGAGCATTAACGATAAGTATGCGAATTATTCCCACTGTCAGGTTTATCAGGAAATAGGCACTTTAATAAATACATTTCGATTTGCAGAACATGTAGGTGACGGGATATGCAAGCAGGTGATGCAAGGCAACGATACGGACAGCTTTGGGGCAACAGCCGGCTCTCTGCTCGGGGTTTATTTTGGTTCTGATGGCTTAGAGTCAAGATGGCTTGAGCCTTTCCAGGACCGGATTCATACGGGGTTATCTAATTTTCATGAGCAAAAGCTTTCCCGTTTGGCCGAGCGGATGGGGCGTTTGCCGGAACTGATGAACACCGGTCAGCATCGAATTCAGCCCAGTGAGCTCTATGTGAACGAAAACACGGATTGAGGCCTTTGAATTTGATTTCATCATAAAAATGTATGAGAAATCAGTTGATTCTCATTTTTGTCTAACATAACAAAAAGGGCTGGAGCAGGGTGAAACCCCGATCCAACCCTTTTTTCTTGCCTGCTTACGGCTCAATCCCCCATACCAGCTGACCGTTCATATACCCGGTAACCTGTTCATTGTTTACGAACTGACTGCTGGATGCACCGAACGAGTAATCATTAGCCTGGTTGTAATTGGACCAGTTGGTTTTGGAGAACCGTGCTTGAATCTCTGCGCTCTGGCCGGGATTAAGCGTTCCTGCCGAACTCGTAAAGCCAATCTCCAGAACATAATCGGCCCCGGCAACCGGAGTCGCCAGTTTAACGAATTTGCTGGTTATATTCGCACCCCCGATACTGGACCAGTCGCACCAAAAACTCTGTTCGTTGTCCCCGTCAATGGTATAGTAATACCGGAGCTTGACATCACCGAGCTGAATTGGTGAATCGCCGGTATTGACTACTTTGAATTTGGGTGAAATTCCGTTGGTAGAAGCACTCGTGCTGCCGTTATAGCTCTGGATCGTCAAGTCTCCCGAAGGAACAGGAACACTGCTGTCCACTACATTTACAGTAAGAACGGCATTATTTCCTCCGTTGAAATGAAAGGTTATCGTATTTTGGCCCAGCGGCAGTGTGGAAAGATAAGATTTGCGCAGAATGGCAGCAGTGCTAGATGCCGTATAATCCTGGCCTGGTATAAGCGTATAATTTCCATTCGTTATACTTGCAAGCTGGAGTCCGTTTAAGGTAAGGGATAGGGAAATATCCTGTGCTAGATTCGCCGCTTTATCAAATGCCGCATTCACGGGCGAAATCGCAGCGCCCGGTGTGGAATCGACAATTTTGACTTTTAATACAGGATCTTGACCTTGGTTAAAATCAAAGATGATCGAATGCTCGCCAACCGGCAGCCCACCCAGGAAGGTTTTTTTTAACAGCAGTGTACTTCCGCTCAAGGTATAATCCTGATTCACGGTCAATGCACTTCCACCTGCCCGGAGAGCGGTTAATGTATTGCCGTTAGCATTCACGGTTATGGCTTTGTCGCTCTGAGACGGCGCATATTTGTCAAATTCAACGTTTGCAGGTGTAATAGACGCGCTTGGAGTGGGATCATCCACCTTAAGATCGGGCAGCTCATCCAGCGTGATTACATAATTACTTTGATACAGTGTTTTCAGAGTAGCCGGATAATTAAAAGCAGTACTCATGAGATGTTCACCATACCACGGTAGGAAATAGAGCCATCCTGACTTTTCCTCGGTCAGGTTCTTCACACTCGGTACGGTATCATTCTCTGTCATCGCAACCATTTTTTTGCCACCGGTCAAGTCAACAAGCTTATAGAAAATCGATGTAATGGCATCCTCATTGGGCACGCCGGACAAACCGTCATAGCGGTTGTAGATCGTATTGTATTTATCATAACCGACCATATCCACCTGATTGTCGCCGGGATACCATGCGGGAGAGGTGCTATACACATAGCTGTTGTAGGTCCAGATCAAGTTGTGCAAGCCGTATGTCTCCGTAAGCTCGGTGTAGAGCAAATTCCACAGCTGTTTATACACGTCCGCGCCTGCCGAAGCCCACCAGAACCACGCGCCTTCGCCATTCAACCCGCCGTTGCCCTCTGCCTCGTGAAAGGGACGGAAGATAACCGGCACCTTGTTATTCTGCAGAATCTGCAGCTGCTCCGCGAGATCCTGGATAGCCATCATTACGTATTGATATTCTTTGGTACCGGGAACTACCGCATTGGCTGTTTTAAAATTGGTTTCTGTCGGCTTGTAGGTGGCTTCCTTCCAATCCACGGGCTGTCCTAGCTGATAGCTGGTGAAATTACGCGGCACCGTGATATGCCAGCTGTTCGTCGCAATCCCTCCCCGGTTATTCACCCAATCGATCATACGGGCAGTTGTACCGTCCTCCCAGCCGTACAGCGGATTATAGTTCATTAGATCGAAGCCGCGGATGGCCGGATACTTTCCGGTTAGATTATGGATCCAATCGAACTCGAGCTCGGAGTTGCCGTCATTTCCACCTCCATAAATCTCTTGCTGGCCGGAGATCATATGTTTGCCGTAGACCTCTGTTAAATAATTCATCAAAACCTGCGTTTCCGGTGTAGCCTTAGGGTCGGTAAGGACAGGCAGCACATCCAAAGGATCAAGAACAGCAACATCGACCGTAAAGGTGTCAAAATAAGCAAATCCCCAGCCGGCCTTTATTTGGATGGTGTTATTGCCTTGGTTCAGCTTTTGAATGCCAAAATCGAAATTCGACCACGTAGTTGTATAGGGTAGCATATACGAACCTTTGGTAACGCCGTTAACACTTAAAGATTGAAGCCTTCCGTCTGGACTGAGCTCCTGCATATATCGGGTCCGGATCGAATACATACCAGTTTCCGGGACCGCTACGGTGAAGGTTAATGTACCGGAATTCTGCATCCAGACAAATCCGCTTCCAGAGTATCCGGGCTTCGGCTGTCCATAAATTTGCGTCACCACTTGCAGGTCGGAGCTAAGCTGTGCGTTCTCACTTTCAATCGTGAATAGTGCGGGGTTGGTGTTAGTGTCTGCATGAACGGGGGCTGCTGTTACCCATCCAAGCATTAGACTCATTGCCAGCATCAGTACACTTACCTTTTTGAGCCAAGTTTTCATTGTCATCTTCCTTTCGATGTTGGAATATGATGAATACCTGTTCAATCTACCGATTCATGATGGCGCTCTCATAGAAAACATAACATATGTATCAATAAATGTAAATATATGGACATTTGAAAGTTTTGGACTTGAAAAGAAAGAGGAAATACATACCTGAATTCAATCAGAGATCTGCACACGTATATACACGTATATAATAGTTAACGAAAAAATAAAAAAGCTCTTTCAGTAAGATACTGATGAGCTTTTTTAGCTTTTCCTACGCTAACTATTGGGATAAGGCTGTTTATGATTTGTTCGGTTCAACAGATAGTCAGTGCTTGTCTGATGCAAATCAGCAAGTTTGATCAAAATAACAACCGGGATATTTACCTCTCCACGTTCGTAATTACTATATATCCGTTGACTGCAACCAAGATATTCCGCAACCTGCATTTGTGACAGATCCTTATCTTCACGGAGATTTCTAATCCTCTCATACATAGTTACCACCTCAATGCTTATCTTACTTTAGCGAGTAGGTCGCTATTGATATTTAGCGATATAATCGCTAAGATGTATTTAGTATGATGAAATAGGAGGGGATTTAAACCATGGGTAGTCTCTTGAAGAAGCTTTATTATGGAAATATTTGTCCCGACGAACACATTCATCCCGAAAATCCAGAATACAAGTTACTGAATGAAAAAATATCAAATAGTATAGAAGCCTACCATAAAAAGCTCACACCCGATGAGTATGATGAGCTTGAGAAGCTGATTGATTTGCTGGGGCAGACAACATCTATGTATTCTGCTGCTGCATATACGGAAGGGTTTCGGCTGGGGGCGTTGATGATTATGGAGGTGATGGGGGCGGGGAAATAGGCAGTAGCAGTATTTAGTGAATGCAGGTACTGAAGAAGTCTCGGTATTGGGAAATTATGATATCATCATAGTAAGAAATGATACGCTTATAGTTTATCTGGACATTCAAACAAATCAGGTGACAAAAATTCCATGAATAATTAAATTTTTTACACTTGTCGTACTCATCATAGTTATACACTTGGAGTATAAATGTATTCATTTGGAGGAAAGTATTATGACCAATAGTAGCATAAAAAAAGCCGCAATGATTTTGAGCTTCTCAATGGTTATAACAGCATTTTCAAGCCAAGCCTGGGCGGTGCAAGGTACAAATACTTCAACACCTGCATATGTAATGAGTTCAGATAGCAAAAATCCTTATGAGGTTGCTGGAATAGACGATCCTGCAGAATTTACGGCTTATTTTGCCAAATTACAAAAAGCGGTTAAGGATAACAAACCTGCAGAAGTGGCAGATCTAATCTCCTATCCCATGAATTTGAACAAAGACAACAAAACGTATGTTATTTATAACAAAGAAGAATTTATTAAGAAATACGATCGTATCTTCACTTCTCTTGTACGTGACATTCTTCTAGCTCAAAAAGTCGATAAGCTGTTTGTGAACTATCAAGGAGTTATGGTTGGAGATGGAGAATTGTGGATGGGCGTGCGAAACAATAAACTTGGAGTTATTGCGGTTAATATCACTAACAATCCATATGAAATAGCAGGCATCAAAAATCCAGTCGTATTTGAGCATAACTTCAGTTTGCTGCAGAAACACGTTAAAGAAGGAAAAAAATCTGAGGTCGCCCATTTGATGGTGTACCCATTGAAAGTGAACAATAAGGGGAAAACCATAGAAATCAAAACCAAGAAAGATTTTATTGCAAAATATGACAAAATCATGACTGCTAAAGTCAAGAAGGCGTTATTAGCTCAAAAACTCGATAAAGTATTTATTAATTCGAAAGGTGTTATGATTGGCAACGGAGAGCTGTGGATGGGACAGTTCGGAGAGCAAGTTGGTGTATTTGCTATAAACCAGTAATTATTCATACGCTCTTAAAAGCTAGTATTAACAGGCAGACGCGATTTGAGTTACAATAAAGGCCACCGCTTCATTCGCTTACTTTGCTAAATTCTCTTGCTCCAATCAGACCCTAGACAATAGCAATACTCGAAAACATAAAAGCGACTATGCTCCGTGCATGGTCGCTTTTTTGTGTAACTTGCAATACTTTACCCAAATCCCACAGAAAAGTGGTGATGCTACATGTTATCAATTATAGTTACTGAAGAACTACCTCATCATAAAATTGATCAATAAAGGGCAATTAAATTAGTACCAAGTATGGCTACTAACAATCTTGTTGAAATAAATCGAGTACCTTCCCATGTTAAAATATTTTCTACATACCCTAATGTATCCGAATTAGTAGTGCCGATAATTCGTTGAATCGCGAGTAAATCATAACTATTACTTTTTGGGTTTGTAACAATGGGATATAACGCACCTAAAGCAAGAACCTCTCCTTTTACGGGTTGTTTTAGTTTGCCATCTTCGTTGTAGTATTGTGATAAATATTCTACGCCCTTATAGCTAATGTCTATAGTGAATAGCACGTTTAATTGGGGATTCCCTATGCTTACCTTGTAAAAATCCTCATAATTTACATTAAATTTATATTCAGTATTGTATTTTTCAACATTAAACATTTCTTGTAGATGGTTATCCTTAAAGGAATACACATAGAATATGCCATATCCGCCGCTTCCTCCAGAGTCAATACTTATTAAAATATCCGCTACGCCATCTTTGGAGAAATCCCCCAGAAAAAGTCTGGCATTATATCCAGCATTGTATTGAAGATTTACCGTTGTAGTTATGTTAGAATGTCCATCTTGGATCGCAAGTGTGATTTGATCAGCAAAGTCTCCAGTTCCTTCTGGTTTATTTCCGAATAAATATATGTTATCTAGCGTTCTGTCCCCATTTACATCGGCTTGCTTTATATCCAGCAAAGTAATGTTTCTGGAAAGAGTCAAGTTACCATACCCTCGGTCTGGGTATATTTGGTTTGAATATTGGTGTGGAGTCCCAAAGTAAACCTTTTGCTTATATTGCGGATCAGCAGAAAGAGGTTGCAGTGAAGTGGCAGGCGGAATGTATTTCACGGTTAAGTTTTGTCGGTTCAAATCAGACATATATATTCCTCCATGATAATTGGGTTATAATCCATACATTCAGAACGGACCGCGCATATCCTGTGTTAGAAAAGAATGAGGAGGGGAAATCAATGGGATATCCTGAAGTTTGTCACGGATTTACTTCTACGACTGCAATTTTGGTTCTTTATATTTTGTTGGTAATTATTTTATCTGCTGGTTTCTTTGTTTAGTAACAAAGCCTCTGAAGCGTATGAAGCCATGAACAAGAGCCTATATTGCTAGGCTTTTGTTCTTTTTTTGTAGCATGGCGAACAACAAGCTTATTTGGTTCCAATCACAAGAATAAATCCGATATATTCTGCATAACTGTCCATTATACTGTTGTACTTACGGATTACTTCCCAAATGGAGGGGTCAAGAAAGGAACCTTCATCAATTTGTTGATGAGCGTCAGGTTGCTCCAACAAATCCAGACTTGTTTTAGGAAACCGGTAGGGACCCTCTATCTTTGAACGATTAAATCCTATGATTTGTACTAAAGCTAACCACTCCTTAATGTCCCATAGCTTATCAACGTGGTAAAAATTAGTGATTTCTTGGTTGATTTCAGTAGACATGGGTTTTCGTTGGGTCATTTCTCTGTCAAAAAGTTGGCCTCCAGACCGCAAAACCCTGTAGTATTCCAAGAATGCCTTCCTTGTATCGGTGAAGATGGATACAGACTCGACAAGAATCACATCAAATGATTCGTTAGGAAAAGGCAGTGAAAGTGCGTCTCCCTCCAAGAATTTCAAGGTTACATTCTCTTTTTCAGCCCGCTTTTTTGCTTTTGCAATCATATCTGGGCGAATATCTATACCTACTACATCATGACCCTGAGCAGCTAAATAACAAGATGTTCTACCTGTGCCACAACCAATTTCAAGAATTCTGGAGCTAGTGGGTAGGGGATAATGTTCAAACTGCTTCAAGGTTGCAGAAAATCCTCCAGGATGAGCACTACCAATACCTAATTTGGACAGCATGTCGAAATACTCCATATACTAAATTTCCTTTCATCGAAGGTTTTATCTTATAATATGTAAGAAAATTTACTTTGCACCGCAGTGGAGAATTTTATTGATTAAAACATGGTGAGTATAGAAAATCCCCGTAGCTTTTGCAGCATGCCCACAATCCCGTCGACTGGTATCCATGTGGAGAAGAGGCTTTTGCCAAAGCACAGTCTGAAAACAAGCCGATCTTCCTGTCTGTCGGCTATTCAACATGTCATTGATGAGATCTACAAAAAACTTAAAGATCAACAGATTGAATTTATTTATGACATATTTGAACAACCTTGGGGACAAAGAGTAGTTAGAGTATATGACCCAGATAAATATATTATAGAATTAGGCGAACCGATGAATGTGGTAATCAAGAGACATTATGAGGCTGGTATGACATTGGAAGAGGTAGCGGGGAGGTCTTCAACACCTATTAGTATTGTTAAAAATGTAATTAATAGCTTAGTTGAAAAATCGTTCTAATCCCTTCACCTTCTTATATGTTGCAACACGCTTAGAACCCCGTGGATTGGTATCCATGGGGAGACGAGGTCTTTACTAAATCTCAAGCGGAAAACAAGCCGATGTTCCTTTCACCAAAAGGAGGTAATTTTATGAACTATAGTAAAAAAAAAAAAACCAGTCTTCTTATTTCAAGTTTTGCAGTTTTTCCTGTTTCTGCATTTGCAGAAGAATCATTTCCAGAATCAAATGTGAAATTGACGGAGATCAATGTGGTGCATCAAGAGACTCAAAAGGTTACTGATAATCAACTTGGTGCTGTACTACAAATTGCCAAAAATGCAGTAGAAGAAGAAAGAGGGAATAAGGTTGGATTTGCAAAAAGTGCTGATCACAAACGACTTATGATTATGTTACGTTCGATGAACAATATACTTATTTTTATGAAGAGTCAGCAAGTGCTGACCCTCAATTATTAATAGTAGATAAGACAGATACTAACGTTGAGAGTTTTCTAGAAGGAAATGCAAATAAGATGAATGAGGCAAGAAGCTAACGGTATTAACGTAAAGCCTACAGCAGGTTTTATAGGCGATGGTGTAGGTGGCAGAATGAATGTTAATACTACTGGTAGCTATCTTATGGCACTTATGCAACTACCTTTAGTGGACAATAGTATAGTAAGTCTGGATAGACCCAATCACATTGCTTTTAACTATGGTGGCTTTGAATATACCACTTCAGTTCCTGACGGCATTGGTTCTTGGGCAGCAGACATGGGCTTGGAACTTTATAATAATTTAGGTCCAAGTTCTACGTCTTATGGTTGGAAACCTGTAATAATTCTCAAGAAAAAAATCGTCCATATGTAAGTGAGACAAATACTGGTTGGGATCAATATCAAAGCGCCACTTTCGATCCAAACTACAATCAAGTACAAACTAAAAATGGGTATAAACCTGGTACAGCTCCCTTAATGTATTTTTGGTATAATTATAATGGAAAGGTAAGAATTAAAATTAATGGTACATCTATTTGTCCAACACTTGGGGGCTACATCCTGAAAGACACTCCAAATATTACAATAATGGAGTCAAATGCAAGTTGGAATATTAGCGCTATAAGCAGATGGAAACTATTATCAACAGTTTACTCTCTAAATGATACTGGGAAAAATAGAACGACTTTTTCAAATATAAAGGTCGATGGAACACCCATTTCCAGCAGTGCATTGTCAGGTCCACTGAACGATCATTCTAACGTCACTGTCAGCGGAAATAATGTAATTACAATTGTTGTAAATAGCGACATTTACAATTAAATAATGGATAATAGACACTTTTAGTGTCTGTTATCCATTTCTATAAAAGGAGGAAGTGTATGAAAGCTATTTTCAAAGTATTCTTGCTTACAACTAT
Source organism: Paenibacillus sp. P32E (assembly GCF_001909085.1). Taxonomy (NCBI): domain Bacteria; kingdom Bacillati; phylum Bacillota; class Bacilli; order Caryophanales; family Paenibacillaceae; genus Paenibacillus; species Paenibacillus sp. P32E. The sequence continues at coordinate 104,783 of NZ_LVYY01000057.1, forward strand.
TATTGCATTGACACTGGGAGGGACTGGTGTATTAGCTTCGTCTAGTAAACCAGATATTTACATCAATGATGAGAGGTTAGACATATATGCAAATGTTACTAGTCTTGGAACAACTCTCGTCCCTATGCGGCCCATTTTTGAAAAGTTTGGAATGTCAGTAGAATGGAACAATATCACAAAAACTGTAACAGCAAAGAAGGATAACAAAGTTATTGAGTTAACTAATAATTCTTATGATGCTTTGTTAAATGGAGAGAAAGTTGTATTAAATCAAGCACCTTCACTTGAACCAACCAGTAATATCTTTTATGTAAATCTGAGATTTATTTCTGAAGCTTTGGGTGCAAAAGTGACTTGGGAAAAAACAAAGAGTAATGCTACGATACACATTGATTTTGTTAAGTAGTTTTTAAAATACTTTCACCACAAAAAACAAACTCCTCTCCATATTTATGGACAGGCGTTTGTTTTTTGTTGAAATAAAAATATTGATATATTACCTCTTGCGTAAAGAATGTATATTCGGTACATAATATAAATACAGATATACAAACCAATGTTTTAATAAGAGTTTTTGGTAGGACTAAGAAGCAAAGAATAGTTATGTAAATTTACATGCAAAGTTTTTATGCTTCTGTATAGAAGGCTAAACATCCAGAATAAAAAATAAATCACCATTGGTTGCGGGAGAACCAGCGAAAAGGTCGAGGATAATTCTCGCTGTCTGTCCTCTGGCTAAAACCAAAGGAGTAAAGATCGCTGAAGGACTATGGGAATCACTAAAGAAGTGTCCTGAATTGATTATTGTAATATGCAAGAGTACATCAACGCATCAATGCAAATTGTTGAGATAATTGAATCGTTTACGGATCTTGTAGAGTCATACAGTATTGATGAAATGTTTTGTCAATTTACAGATTCAATGCATCTGTTTGCTGATAATACTTATGATTTAGCCAAGCCAATAAAAACCAAAATTACCAATAAAACAGGTATATATGCTGGTGCTGGAATCGGAGAAAATAAAATCCTCAGTAAACTTTGTTGTGACATGATGCAAAAATGATTCATGGTGGAGTATTTAAACTAAAGAAAAGTGAAATGGGGCAACAGGTATCAACCGATATGCGAAATGTGAGGTATAGAAACACTTACCAGTTGACCAACAACTTCAGGGTAATGGGAACTGGGAGGCTAGTAGAATGATGCTGCTACAACATAAGAAAAGGATTAACGAACATCGACAGAATTTCGGAAACAAATTGAAGCCTGTATTACATAGTGAATCGCGAGTTTATAAAGGTTAAGTTTATGGTATTTATGAAGACAGAGAGATCTTAGGTGTTGTGAAAGTTAAAACATCTGTGAACAAAACTGAGGAACTATATCAACTTATTGGTAATAAGTTAGTTGAGATTATTCCAGATGATTGGAGTGGAATTTATCTCTACGCTGAAATTTTACCAGATTCAAGAACAGTCTGTTTTTACTACCAATCTTCTATTTCTTAGTCGGCAGTGTAGGTGAAACCGACTTTTTTGTATACTCACATATAGAGATGTTATTTCCACCTCGAAATCTCATTCCTATACCTTAATTTAGAAAAGAGTGAAATGGAAAATGAATAGCAATAATTTTTATGATATAGGTGAAGAAGGATATTCTAAAGGGAATTATAAAACTGCATTATCATATTTTGAGAGAATACAACCTCCAACTTCTGATAGCCTAAACTACATCGGATGTTGTCATTTGTATCTTGGGAATTTTGATTTTGCTGTCAGTACTTTTAGAAACTTAATTGAAAAAGAGCCAATTTGGGAAAGACCAGTGTTCAATCTAGGTAGAGTGTATCTAAAATTAGGGGAAAGGGAGGCAGCATTTAAATGTTTTACAAAAGCCATGCAAATAAATAATCAGAATGAAGATGCACTCTTCTATATGGGGATATATTATTTAGAAGATGAAGAATATGAAACAGCGATATCATATTTTAAGCAAGCACTATCAATCGATGATAATCAATCTGAAACCCATCTGAATTTGGGAATCTGCTATTGGAGCTTGTCTGATTATAACTTAGCTCTAATGCATTTTGATAAAGCATATTTACTTGATAGAACCAGTTTTAATGCACTTTCTAATAAAGGACGTACCCTCATATTATTGAAAGACTATAAAGAAGCTTTAGTAGTATTCAAAACAGCATATGCTATTAAAACTGATGAAATTGAATTTATAACAGATATTGTATATTGCAATTTAAAATTGAAAAATTATGATATTGCTTATGAGTGGACCAAAAAGGCCCTTGATTTAGATCCTGATAATGAAAGGGCTAGAAAATTCAAGGTGAAGATAGAGAAAATACTTGGTCAAATTGAGGAATAAGGCCCGGAAGGAAATGCAGAAGTTACTTCGGCATGTCGAAGACAAATTGTATGATGATGTATAAAACGATCAAGTAGACTACCTTCAAGAAGCTAGAGAGAATGATGTAGCACCTAATCTATTTGACTATATAGTCCCAATTTGCGGTGCCTTTTTTCAATTTTACGCCTCCTCCCACCATTTTGGGTAAACTAACCCTAAGCAATACTTTACCCAAATCCCACTGAAAAGAAGTGATGCCCGATGACAACTCAAAAAGTACCCAATAGATTAGCCAAGGGAAAATCGCATTATCTGCTGCAACACGCACATAATGCGGTACTGGTTCCCTTGGTCGGAGGAGGCATTTGAAGTCGCGAAGCACGACAACAAGCCTGTCTTCTTATCTATTGAGTGTAGCTAGTTGATGATTCACACGTACCTGTCATTCTGAGATGTTCGTGTGAATCAATTTTAAGATGCCTTCGCCATTGGAATTGGCAAAGGTTTTTTGTTTTATTATTCGTATTTTTCCATTTCATAGTATAATATGAACTTAGTATATAGGACAAATAGAGTTATGGTTTGTTCGTTTATTTAATTGTATTCTGTAGATCGACGAAGTTCGTGAATATTACGTTATGTGCCATTACCGGTAAATATTATAGATAATATATAAGGAGATAATTTATGAAAGGTAAGATACTCTTATTATTTTTTATTACGATAGTGTTTTCATCTTGTCAAAATACTAGTCAATCGACTACCTTTAACAGCGAAACTAAATCAATATTGAACACTGAAATGCCTCCTGATGTAGTGAGTACAGGTGATGGAACAGAATCGAAAGAAATAACTGAAGGTCGGTCAGAACCTTCTAACAATGAAGTGTTATCCATGAACATTGGGAACTATGATTTTACTGGAGAATTTTATGATGAAATGCTTCGAAATCCTATTGATCATGATTATGAAGTGGAATTTAATGAATTTCAAAATTCCAAAGAGATTATTACAACATTGGGATGGGGGGCTTTGGAAAGCAAATATACAGAGATTTGGGATAAAGAGTTGAATCAAATATATAAAAAGCTTCTTTCTAAGTTGGATAGAGAACCAAGAGAAGCACTAACTGAATCGCAGAAAGAATGGTTACAGTATCACTTAAGGGAAACAAAATTTGTAGAGAAGACATTTATTAATAATGGTTACCTTGGATCACAAGGATCGGTAAGCCTAGGCACGGTTATACGGGAGAGAATTAGGGAAAGAACAATGCAATTATTTGAATATCGATATTTGCTAGATCGTGAAGTTGAGTTTTTATACCAAAGCAAAAAATAGAGTTGGAATCTTGATCAAAGGTTTTTGGTGATGCTTCGAGGACAGTAACGGCGCATATCACTGCATTCACGCTGCGGGAGCTTAAGCTCCCTTGGTTCGGGCTGAGGAGCTTCGGAGAAGCAGAGTCAGCCGGACAACCCTGCGAGCATAAGTTGATGACCCGTTCCCTGCGGTCACTTAAGGCTCTCGGGTTCGTGAATACCACGACGTTATAAGAAATCAAGGCGAGGAAATAAAATTAAAAACTACTGTATTGGTGGGTAATTCATGAACGTTTACTATATTAATTCTTTAGTTCTACTTACAGTAATGAGGTTCAAGATAAAAAGTATCAAGCCTAAAAAAGAAGAAGTAATGAATTACATCACTATAAATCTAGATCAGGAACTAACAAATGACCAATTTCAAACCTCTATCAAACATATAACTGAAAGTGGAATTTTAATCAATGATAGTGATGGTTACGATGTTCATATCGGATTATGGCATATATATGTAGAAATTCTTCAATACAATGATCTTAATAATACAAAGGAGAACTTAAAGATTGTAGAAAATCGAATAAAAACACTTGAGGATAAAGTCAAAAATAGAAAATCATAAGAGATTATTTTGTATGCTATTCTTATAATACAGTATTCACGCTGTGGGCCATTCGGCCCTTGGTCTGTAGAGGCATTTCGAGAAGTGGAATCAGCAGACAACCCTGCACTGGCTAAGCCCGTCTGACCCGGGGCTAACGCCCCTTAAGCCAGTTAGGGTTGTAGGATACCACTTGGGTGCAAGTTACAGTGCCAAGGAGATTTGTGGACCATTAAGCAGATCTTGAAGCAGCGTGTACAGCCTGAGAAGCCAGGCCCATTCTCCTCTCGGATAATGGGCCGCAATTTCTCAGTCATGCTTTTGCAGAGATGTGTATGGACAAAGATGAGCACCTTATTCATGAACGAATACCGCCCAAAATGCTGAACATGAAAGCATATATTTAGTCTTTCCACAGCATTTTAGAACGAGATCTGTACAGCAAAATGTACTTTGAAACCTTTAAAGAAGCGTGTGAGATCGTCACAGAGTACATTGGATTTTACAACGAGCGACGCTTTCACAGTAGTTTAAACCGATTGAGTCCTAGCCAATACGATGCAGCTTGGAGAGCAGGCTAGTTTGGATGAGGTGGAAATCTCACTTAAAGAAACTGCGAAATACAGAGATTTCAAGAGAATGACTCCATAATTATGGCGACGAACCATACCGAAGAAGCAGATCACTTTTAATTATTTGCTATTTCCCTCAGCCATTTGGGTAAAATACATTAAGCTTTATTTTTCAAAGAATCCAACACGAAAAGAGGTGATGCCCCATGACAACTCCAAAAGTACCTAAAAGTACCCAATAGATTAGCCAAGGAAAAGTCACCGTATTTGCTGCAACACGCACATAACCCGGTGAACTAGTTCCCTTGGTCGGAAGAGGCTTTTGAAATCGCCAAGCGCGACAATAAGCCTGTCTTCTTATCTATTGGGTATAGCTAGTTGTTGATCCATAAGAACTTGCCATTGGTGAGATGTTTGTGTGAATCAATTATTTATTGAAACTTCTGCCGGTGTTTTGGCATTTTTTTTTGTTTGAAAATAAGGTGGTAATCGCCATATTCTTTCATTATATAGTATAATATGACTATAGTTCATTGGGGCATTCGTTCGAATTATATTTGAATATTAAGATGAAATTGGTGATTTTACGAAGTTCTTGAATGTAACGTTATCCGATAGGACGTAGTAAATTATTTTATTTGGAGGAATTAAAGTGGAAAAAGCAATAAACCCAGCAGACAGAAAAACATATGCAATTAAAGATTGGTTGATTAATTTTGGACCAGACCATTTAGGGGAGTGTATGGTATGCAGTAACACTTTGAAGATACGTGCTGATCATACGCAGGGGAAAACTGCTCATTTTTGGCATAATCAGCCACACACTAATTGTCCTACAATCAATCAAAATTCTCTTGGTTATAATAATCTATATCCCACAACCGTTGATGAAGAAAATGCAAAAAAAGTTAAAGAAGAATTTGTTGCTAACTATTATTATATCTATTTAAAATGTGACCAATTATGCGACGGAGGGCTTAAATTTACTGTTTTTAGAAACTTAATCGAAAAAGCCAATAAACAAAGAATATGGTTTTACAAGGATTTGTCAATTGATTATATTCCTTATATTCTGCTTACTCTTGATGAGTCATTTAAATTAAGTACGAATTATTCCAAAAAAGCTTTCTACTTCTGCTTTGAACCCAATTTAAGAAATTATGATGATTTATGGATTAGAACTAACCTTAAAAAGAAGATATGGAGAATACATACTGACGAATCAAAAAATATCGAGGAATTTATTATTAACAATGATTTACCAAAAGAGCCATTTTGGGTTGAGAAATCAAGAGAAAGAATAAAAAATTCATTAAAGTGAAAGTACCTAAGGGTCTTTGATAATAACGAATTCACAAAGGTTATGGCTGCAGCAACCCTGCGAGGCTATTGTATGAAACTCGGCAGTAGTGTAAGAATTGAGTTGTTATGCATAGCGGAATTATTGAAAGAGGGCTGGATAAATGGGGAATAATACAAAAAGATACAATTTTCAAAAGCTAACTCCTATTTCGCATGCACATTTTGATTCAGTAGAGAATAAATGGCCACGAAGGTTGGCAGGGTAAAACCTATCCGTATTAAGAAACAGATTGATGCATTGAAAAAGTATCTACGGGGCAAGAATATCCGGGATTCTCTATTGTTTGTGCTTGGCATCAGTTCAGGCTTGCGGATATCTGATTTACTCAAGCTACGGGTGGAAGAGGTATATAATCAAGATCGGATCAGCATCCGTGAGTAGAAGATTCTGTATCTTTATTCTTTCGAGAATTCATTGAAGTATTTGAAAAAGGCGGAACGGGAATTCATCCAAAATAGCCTGAAATAAAAACAAGCCGGTGCGTTAGTGGTATACGCACCGGCTTGTTTTTATTTTGTTAAGATTCGGACTTGTCATGTGTAGAATAGTTTGATTTGGGGAGGGGTATGTCCATTTCGGCCTCAGCTTGGTTGTTTCGGCTAATGAGTTCAGCAATATGTTCATGAAACTCTCTTAATGCCTTGCGGGATGGTTGATTGATTTCTTTAACTATATACTCACATTTCTTCATCATTACGCCTCCAATAATTTACAGTTGTCATTTTCGATAATGTGACTTCAAAAATGTTCAACATTCTACTTGGAAGGCGGCAAAATCTTAACACGTTTGGAGTGGAGAATCTTATGGAAAGTAAAGCAATTAAACACGTAGCCATATATCTAAGAAAATCTCGTGATGATGGCGAATTCGAAGACGTTCTCTCGAAGCATCGAATACCCTTCTAGCCTTGGTCGGAAGTCGGAATTGGACCTATAGGCTATATGAAGAGGTGGCTTCAGGGGAAAAGATCGAGGCCCGGAAGGAAATGCAGAAGTTACTTCGGCATGTCGAAGACAAATTGTATGATGGTGTGGTTGTCATGGATATTGACCGTCTAGGCCGTGGAGAGAATAAGGATTGGGCACTCATTAAAGATACATTTTTGAACTCGGAGACGGTGATCATCACCCCAAGCAAGATATACGATCTGGAAGTGGACAATGACGATGTATCATTTGATTTTATGTCCATCTTCGCCAGAATGGAGTACAAAACGATTAAGCGCAGAATGAAGCAAGGAAAAGAAGCAGGAGCTAAGAAAGGCATGTGGACGAATGGTAAGCCACCATTTCCCTACTATTATGATAAGAACACAAAATCGGTACTGGTGGATGAAGGCAAGCGCCCTATTTACCGGGCCATAGTTGAAAAATACCTTAGTGGAATTAATCTTGGGCATATTGCGATATGGTTAACGGATAACAAGATACCTACGCCATATAACATTAAGCCGGATGGAAGGGACAAGGGATGGTCTAATGTGACCGTACAAAGGCTGCTATTGAGCGAGATTCATCTTGGGTATATCACTTACGGGAAAACACGAACAAAACGTGGTCAGGTGGAGATAGTTCCAGAAGAAGAACGAATCAAGGTCATGGGAACACATGAGAAATTGAAGACACAGGAAGAACATGATGCCATCGTAGAATGTTTAGTGAAGAACAGGCTGATGAATCCCAATAGCCGGAGAAATATATTTCCACTGTCGGGATTACTCTACTGTGAAAAATGCGGCTGTAGAATGCAATTTAGAGGGGGGAAAAGCAAGAAACAGGGTCAATATTGGAGTGCATTATGCTATCACCATTATAAGGATGGCAGCAAATGTGAGCAGAAGGGTAAGGTGTTGGACGAAGAATTTTTCGATGCTTTATATGAACGGATCATTAATGTAGACCCGAATATGTTGCAGGAGATCGAACTGCAAGGTCGAGGTTATAACGATACGAAGACCATGATTGCCGTGAAGGAGCAGGAGTTGCAAAAGCATAAACGGGCATTAGTTAAACTACATGAATCCTATGAAGAAGACATTATTACGAAGCAGGTCTTTATGGAGCGGAAAATAGTTAGAACTAGACAGATTCAGAAATTGGATGAAGAGCTGAAGGATTTGCGGAAGGTGGTAGTAGATGAAAGCAATTATCCTACGATGGGGCAGATTGTTAAACGGATTGGGCAGTTTAGGGAGTTGTGGGATGTAGCGGTGACAAGTGAAGAGAAGAATCGGGCGTTGAAGAAGCTGGTGGAGCGGATTGTGTATAATAGGGAAGGGAATCGGGTGGAGTTGACGGTTTGTTATAGGTAGTCTATCACCAAGAAACATATATTACTAATAGTTCAAAGCTCCTAAAAATTTAGGGGCTTTTTGTTTTAAGGAAAGAGGAAATACTCTTATTTTGCAGAAAGTATAAATATGAGATTTTACTGAGTTAAAAAGATTTATAACCATAATTGTAAAGAATAAATTACAATCGTAATCATGCATTAAACATATTGTTTTATCGCCATAAACTTTAAATGTGAAATAAATTGAGGTGGAAATATGTCAGTAGAAAAGACTGGACCTAAAGGATATGAATATCAATACATAGTATCTGCAAATATTTTACTTGAGGTACTTGATAAAGAAAATATTCAGGTATTTATTGAAAGTAAGAATGGAGAAGATCTACAGATCGTTTTTGATGAGAAAAATGAGAAATATATATATGACATCCAAGTAAAACAAAGAAGTCGCCAAATAGAAATAGATGAATTTTGTCTATGGATGAGTCACTTTGAAGAAAGAAGTTACGAAAGTAACTTGCTAACGAAATTAAATTCTGATAACAATAGATTTGTTTTATTTGTAACCAATTCACGTTGTAAAGATAGTGTTAGTAATTTTGTGAGCAATAAGGAACTATTTAGTTCTATAGACATATCAATTAATGATAACGTTATAGAAGATATGCGATTTAAAATAATTGAAGGGTTCTCAAAGGATAAACCTTTAGAAGTAAAAAGGAGAAATTTTCTACTACAGTTTCTCTCCCAGGTAAATAATAATGAATTTAGAAATATATTGAAAAAAGCTAGAGTCAGAGATATGCAAGAATATGAGTTAGTACAAGAAAATATTTATAGGATATTAAATAGGAAATTTTATGTTCCTCAAAGTGAGGTTGAAGAAGTCACCGGAAAGCTTGTGGAATTAGTGAAATATGGGAGAGATAGTGGGCTCGACATTACATCAAACATTCTAAAATTATTAAGAGAATACAACGGGAATAGAGTTTTTAACTATGACGATAGATTAGTGGAAAGATCTGAAAAAGAGTCATGCCTCAGAATTTTAGGTGAAACTAATGTTCTGTTATTTACGGGATTGTCCTTTTGTGGAAAAACATATTTAGCAAGAGAAATTGGACAGTCATTCCAAGAGAATGGATATAAAGTATTGGTCACAAGTGATTTATACGGTGATAGTGGTGGAATAACATTTTTAAGACATAGCAGTTATGAGGACAGATTATTGATTTTGGAAGATCCCTTCGGACAGGTATATACTAATGAAAAGTCAGCTGAAATAGTCTCAAACTTAAAGAAAATAATTTTTGAAACTAAACAAAACAGAAAAATTATTGTAACAACTAGAAAAGATATACTACTCAATGTGATGCATAAAGATCAAATTTCTAATTGCAATATTAATAATAATGTTTGGATCGATTTAACCGTTACTGATTCAAAGTTCGCTGAAGAGATATGGAGCAATTATTACGGAGATTCACATGATTCATTGAAACTATATGCCGGTATCAAAAATTGGCTAAAACGTAATGAAGGAATTAGTTTTTTACAACCAGGACAAATTATGCATTTATATTTTTCTGAAAATGATATAAAAAAACTTGAAATACTTGATGAAAACTCAATTATTGGTTTATCACGGGTAGATTCTAGCGAGTTAGCCCAGAAAATTGATAATAGAGGTGCGATTTGCAAAAAAATATTTATTGTATTAGGAATGAGTTGCAATACTATTAAAAAGTTACATTTAGACGATTTAGCTTTTATATTAAGTAATTCACCAGATGAGCCAGGGATTGATGACTCTTTAGAAAAAGGGATTTCAATTGTATATGGTGCAGGAAAAAAGTCCAAACCTAAACACCCTACATACTCGATGCTATATAACATTAATAATGATTACAAAAGTGAAATTAAATATTTGTTGAACCATGGTTATATTAAAATTGAAATTATTTCCAAGAAAATTTACTTTTCACATCCAATCTATCATTATGCAAGTAAACTTTTATTTCAATCTTGCAGCGATGATATTTTTGATGCAAGTGAAATATCTGAAGTAGCCAAGCGTGCTTTAGCGTCGTTAGATAAAGATATAAATCTATGTGCAATAAATTTATTAGAATGGTATTACAATAATAAGAAGGAAGATCATATTAAACAAATGATTTTTAGATGTTTAGACTCAATTTACCCATCAGTAAAGGATAGAGTTATAATTTTCTTTAATAACAACTTTTCTGAACTAGATGAACAGGAGCAAAAGAAATTTGCGGATTCGATTAAATTTCAAGACACTGCTGAAAATGAGGGAATATTATGGCACAATGGCAATCCATATTTTAATTTATCTAAAGAACGTGAATTTAGTTTTTTCTGGCTTCTTGGAGAAGATAATGAGAGTAAGGCTTTGAAACTAAAAGAAAAATTTATTGGGAATGAAATTTTGTCAGCTGAAGACATGTGGTATTTACTGAATTCTAAAAGTTTGTATCTCAACGACTCAGTAACTTTAGATTTGTTAAAATTAGGTTTAACGTATGACGAAAGTTTCATTAGGGAAAAGAGTATGTTTACGTTATTTAAGGACTATGCTTATCAATTTAGTGATCTGAAAAAATATTTTGACTTACATGAGCATCCCAATGTGATCTTTAATTTATTTAAAGGTGCATTAACAAGTTGGAATAAATACAATTTTGAATTTAAAGAAGAGATAATTTATTTTTATAAAAATGCACTATTTGTGACTACAGTTGCATTACGCTCAGTAAGGTTTTTAGAAACTTTTGAAGATGAGCATTCTAATGAGGGAATTAGCTGGTCGGAATTTAGTGAGCAAGAGAAAAGGGAGTTATGGTTAGTATGGTATGACGTTTTTATTGAATTATTACAAAAATTCCCTTCGAAGTTTATTACTATGAATGAAGCTCACATGGTAAATGTAATTAGAACTTCTTTAAAATATATTTTTGAGGAAAGTAAAGTTGTGGGCCTAACTAGTGCTTGGATAGAATGGATGGATGAATACTCTAAGTATTATTTTGTTGATGATTATGGTATGAGTGTAGCAAAATACTTAATGGAAGGAACTAAAGATGAACGAACATTAAGACAAAATGTATTTGATAAATTAGTTAGTGCTAGTAAAACAAGTTTTATTACGACTCATATTAAGACATTTGTGGACTATTGGGAATTATTATCGAATTATGAAAAAAGTACAATTTTTAAGTTGCTCAACTCAGAAAGAACTGATATAAATTGGATAATTGCAGTGATTTTAAATTGTGATATTGTACCTAGCGAAATTCAAAAAACAATTTTTGGAGAACTGTTATTTGAGAAAAACATTGAACAAATTGTTGATCGTTTAGATGCTCGAAATCTTTTGGAATATTGTGTTAATATACACTGTGGATTTCCACAACCTCTTTGGTGGAACGGGTATCATCATAATAATTATGAAGTTTGGGATAAAGTTATTTTAGAGGTTCTAAGAAGAAACAATACGTATAACAGATCATTTGATATTTCCCTGAGGGAATTGATAGATTGTTTATACAATCATAATAGAACCAGATTTAGAGAAGGAATCAAATTCTTAAAGAATGAATTTTTATGTGATCCCAGCAAGAGGGAATTAATGTTTAACAAACTACTAACAGTAACAATAACTCAAAATCAAGTCAATAAAAAATTATGGGACATATTAATTGATATGAGCGAAGATACGGAGCTTCAGTTTTATTTTGAAAAAATAGTAGAAGTGATTGAATCGGTCCAATACTACCAGACTAATTATGGCGATCTCTTAGGTTTATTCGATAAAGAAATTGTTTTTAATGAATTAATTCCTAGATTAGACTCGGACGAATTAATAATTCAATTTTGTAATACACAATATGAATTTAAGAAAATTTTTGATGGAGTTAAGATCCAAAATGGCGACCTTAAAGAAAAAATGAATACTGCATTTATTTTGTTTATTAACAAAGTATATAGTACAGATCCTCCTAGATTATCACTATCAAATAAATTTGTACTAAAAACTATGAAGAAATTAAATATTACTGATAAAGAAACAACAGATATGATTGAGAAAAATCGAAAATTTCAATCAGACACTGCTGTAAAAATGAAGGAACGATTTAATGATGAATATAAGCTTGATAACTGGATTGAATAATTATCTGTAACATTTTCTATGTATTGGCTAAATTAAAATCACACTATGAATCTGATGGGAGTGGCTCTTGAAAAACTAAACGATGTAGTTTTTTTATTCCCTGAGCCTTCCCCCACCATTTTGGGTAAACTAACCCTAAGCAATACTTTACCCAAATCCCACCGAAAAGAGGTGATGCCCCATGACAACTCAAATAGTACCCAATAGATTAGCCAAGGAAAAGTCGCCGTATTTGTTGCAGCATGCGTATAACCCGGTGAACTGGTTCCCTTGGTCGGAAGAAGCTTTTGAAATCGCCAAGCGCGACAACAAGCCTGTCTTCCTTTCTATTGGGTATAGCTAGTTTAGTGAAATATTTCCGGTTGCTATTGGCGGATGTTCGCGTGAATCAATTTGAAATGTAACCTTTCAATTTTAATTCTGTTATGATAAAAATTAAATCCCGAAAATTAACATTTCGTACAAAGAGGAGGGGGAATATGGAAAAAAAGAGTTGTGTTGTTTTTGATACTAATATTTGGGTGTGCGATACATATTTACTGAAAACACCTGTAGGTATATCTACTTTATATTATTTGAATACAAACAAGATGGTTATTGCTTTACCTGAAGTAGTAGAACTAGAGATGAAAAAACATTATTTGAAATTAGGAAATGAAGCAGTGAAACATATTGAAAAGCATTTTGAAACAATAGAGATTCTGATGGGTGAGAGAGACAAATACCACTTGCCAACTAATGAAGATTTGATTATGGCTTTCGATAAGCAGATTAATTTGTTGGAACATTTGATTATTAAAATTCCTTTAACTCTCCAACAAGCACGGAAGGCTTTGATGAAAACAATAGATGAAATTCCTCCCAATGCGTATAAGAATCAACAATATAAAGACTCATGTATTTGGGAAGCAATTATGGACTTGGCAAAGGAACATAAGGTTTATTTTATAACTCAAGATAAAGGTTTTTTTGAAAATAGAGAACCAAGAAATGGATTGGCTAGAGAACTTAAAAGAGAAGTAAGTGGGCATAATTTTGAAATTTACATATATGAAAGTTTAAACATTTTCCTTAATGATATTAAATCGAAAACACCAGAACTTAATCGGAGTAATTTGTCTGAACAGTTATACCGTAAAATTTTAAGCGACTATATTCCAGAAAATGAAGTATTAAGAGAAATGAAATCATGTGAACTTTCAATATTTTTGACAGAAAAGCTCAATTTTCTATCAATTTCCTTCATCCTTGAAGTGAAGGCCGAATTTCTAGAAAATGAATCAGAGGAAGCCCATTCAGGTTTTGTTAAATTTGAAGGTGAATGTTTTTACGATTCATTTTTGAATCAAGTAATCAGCGTCCAATTAAGTACTATTACCTACTATAAGGAAGATGGTACAAAGAAAACACGAACAGTTTATATGTCTGCACTTGCGTCGTATGGAAGAGATTCTAAGAAATACATGATAAGAAATTTGATTGAATAATATTCATTTAAATGAATGTATAATTACACAGGAAAATATCTACATAAGATAATTTCATTTTTCAATTCAGCAATAATGTCTTTTTTATTTTTTCGATATTCTAAATATTTTAAAATAGACTTCCTAACACATTCGCGGAGGTAAATAATATCTTTTTCTTGTATGTTTACGTTGCCTTCGTGGACAAAATTCGACCTTTTGGAGTATAAGTTCTTAAGCTTGGAGAAAATTATCAATCGTTCTTGTTGATCTTGACTAATGAAGACTGCGCAACGTTTAGACATATCTATTTTTTTGAAGTCGCCTTTTATCAAAAATAGCATTTCTAAGCATGTTATCAATAACAAGAGAGCATTTGCATAAGTAAGCTGATGATATGATAAGTCATAGAGCAAGTAGCATTGATTTAGATGCTGATCTTCAAATGGTATTTTAATTGTGCCAAGAGTTTTATTAATAAACTCTGCCTCTTCTTTTGTTAGAGAAGAGGCAATTGGACGGGAATAAGCCTCTTGAAGTGGTGCTTTTCCTTGCAAAAATAGTGTTTTAGTGTTATTTGAAGTCATTGAATAGATGTTATAAACAAATTCTTTAAAACGAATGGATTGTTCTGCAATTAGCCGTATTGTCCTAATTTGATTGTCCAGGATTGTTAACTCATTAGAAATTAATTGATGAAGTGCTTCAATAGAATCATTAGCCTGTTTGGGAGGAAACACAATCTGGTATTTCTTAATTGCACAAGCAATATTAAGGGAGCTATCTATAACAGCAGAATTATAACTTCTTCTCAGTTCTATTGCATTCACATTAAAAATTTCATCTAAATGGGATATGTTTGGGACCAAAGACATTCTCTCAATACGATAGTCGTTTAAAAGGTTAATATCAAATATTTTTTCATCAACTCCAAACAAAATAACATGTATCTCAACTAAGAAACAAGAACTTAGATTTTCTTGCATATTATTCTCCTTCCTGCGAGAAATATAACCGACTATAATTCATTCTCCAGGTGAAATAAATCGCTATTCTTTCCTGAAAATATTTATGATTAATATATCTGAATTTACTTGATGTACATATTTCTAGTCAATCACTTTTCTGGTTCAAAATATTAAAATTTTTTAAATGGCTATTAGGAGGATATTTATGAGTTCCTATGAAGGGAAATATTTTAAAGATAGAGATTTCTATGATTATGGAATTGACTATGAATTATTAAAGCTAAGAGAGAAATTTAATGAAGAAATAGACCAATTAAAATTCTACAGGCGTACTCTCTCTGAGATTACCCAATTTGGTTCGATTAACTTCAAAAGTTTACCAGACGCTGAAATGAAGATTATTGAATGCTATTTAGAAAATGCAACAATAGATGATCTTGAAAAAATAATGCATTCTCACAGAGATGATGTACGAGAAGAATTTTCATGGATCAGTAAAATTGAAGAATTAGAAAAAGATCTAGAAGAAAGAGACTCATTCGTTCAAACTATTATAGTAAGAGAATATATGAAACAATTACAAGTACATAATAAAATGTGTTTTGTGAATGCTTACACTATTTTAGATGATTATTTAAATGAAATAATCAAAGTGTTTGGTATGTATCTCAATGATTTTCTTATTGAAACGAGTATAAAAATAAGTTATAAACAACTAAATGAATTTGACAATAAAACAGACCTAAGAGAACACTTTGTTGATAGTATTATGATTAGCGATAAAAATATGTCGGGTGCTTTCAGTAAAGTTAAGTATTTATTGAAACACCTCAACCTTACTAACAACGATATGTTAAATGAAATAAAGATTTTTAATGAAGAAAGAAACTGTATAGTACATAATAGAGGGCTTTATAATAAAAAATCGATTAAAAATATTGGTGAGACCTTAGTTGAAAAAAATAATTTAAAAATCGATAGTAAAGTTATATTAAATAACAAAAAAGTTGACTCTTCAATTTTTCTCATAAAAGAAACTTTAAGTTATCTTATTGACATAGCAATAAAAGAGTTTTGCGACACTGGACCAATAAATTTAGACAGTTACGAATTAACGGAGTGAATGGTTTGGGAGAGCCCGTACTAGTAAAAATAAAAATGACTATAAGTATGATTTTTCGGAGTCTTCCTAAGACTTGATTATTTAGTTGGTACTTTCCATAGAAAGAAACCAATAATTCGCAGTGCTTTTTCGGAAAATAATAATGAATACATACACGCTCAAGGTGGCAAGTTGTAATAGATTGGGGGATTTTGCCCGTTTTAAGTTCGTTCTATTTTCCTATAGGGTAAATAAATTATTAAATCACTATGAGGTATTGCCCTCCAAGTAATTTCCCCTTGAGCCTTCCCCCACCTTTTTGGGTAAACTAACCCTAAGCAACACTCTACCCAAATCCAAGCGAAACGAGGTGATGCCCCATGACAACTCACAAAGTACCCAATAGATTAGCCAAGGAAAAGTCACCGTATCTGCTGCAACACGCACATAACCCGGTGAACTGGTTTCCGTGGTCAGAAGAGGCTTTTAAAGTC
Organism: Paenibacillus sp. P32E; assembly: GCF_001909085.1. Taxonomy (NCBI): domain Bacteria; kingdom Bacillati; phylum Bacillota; class Bacilli; order Caryophanales; family Paenibacillaceae; genus Paenibacillus; species Paenibacillus sp. P32E. Next base: position 121,532 of record NZ_LVYY01000057.1, read on the forward strand.
GCCAAGCGCGACAACAAGCCTATCTTCTTATCTATTGGGTATAGCTAGTTGTTGATTCACACGTACTTGTCATTGGTGTCACGTTATGGAACGCGAAAGTTTCGAAGACCAGGAAGTAGCGAAGCTTCTTAACGATCACTATATCGCCATCAAGGTAGACCGCGAGGAGCGGCCGGATATTGATGCGTTATATATGTCGGTGTGTCAGGCGCTGACGGGGAGCGGGGGGTGGCCGCTGACGGTGCTGCTGACGCCGGAGAAGAAGCCGTTTTATGCGGGGACGTATTTTCCGAAGCGGCAGATGTTCGGGCGCATTGGGCTGATGGATGTGCTGGAGCAGATTCACCGCAAATGGGAGCAGGATGGTGAAGCGCTGGACAAGCTTGGAGATGATCTTCTTGCGGATCTTCAGTCACTGGACCGCAAGAACTCGCTAAGTGTCAGTGAAGGAAGTGAGGGAATTCCCGGGGAAGAGCTGCTGCACGAAGCCTATGAGCTGTACCGCCGTCAATTCGATGAGGAATACGGCGGGTTCGGCAATGCGCCGAAATTCCCTTCGCCGCATAATCTGTCGTTCCTGCTGGCCTATAGCCAGACATACAACCAGCCGGAAGCGCTGCGTATGGTCGAGAAGACACTGGAGTCGATGTACCGGGGCGGCATGTACGACCATGTGGGCTTCGGGTTCGCGCGTTATTCCACGGACCGGGAGTGGCTGGTGCCGCATTTTGAGAAAATGCTCTACGATAATGCCCTGCTGGCGATTGCTTACTTGGAGGCTTACCAGATCACGAAGAAACCGCTGTACGCGGAGGTCGCTGAGCAGATCTTTGCGTATGTTGAGCGTGATATGACTTCGCCGGAGGGTGCTTTCTACTCAGCGGAGGATGCCGATTCCGAAGGGGTGGAAGGGAAGTTCTACGTCTTCTCCCGAGAGGAGATTGAAGAAGCACTTGGCCTGGAGGATATGCATTCCTACTGCCATGTGTACGGAATAACCCCTGAGGGAAATTTTGAAGGTGAGAATATTCCGAATCTGCTGGAGGGCTTGCCTGACGTGATGGCGGAGCGCTTGGGTATGAATCCGCTGGGTCTCCGGACAAGGATGGAGGAGTGGCGTGAGAAGCTGTTCGCCTACCGGGATCAGCGTATCCATCCGTCAAAGGATGACAAGGTGCTCACTTCCTGGAACGGGCTGATGATTGCGGCGCTGGCGAAGGGTGCGAAGGCGCTGCAAAAGCCCGAGTGTGCCCAAGCCGCAATAGCGGCGGCAGACTTTATCTGGGACAAGCTGCGGCGAGAGGACGGCAGGCTGCTGGCCCGCTACCGGGACGGTGAATCTGCGATTCCCGCTTATCTGGATGATTATACGTTTATGATCTGGGGCCTGACTGAACTGTACGAGGCGACGGGTCAATCCGTCTATCTGGAGCGGGCGCTGACCCTGAAGGATGGACTGCTGGAGCTGTTCGTTGACAAGGAGAAAAGCGGATTCTTTTTCACGGGGCATGATGGGGAAGAACTGCCGATCCGTTCCAAAGAATGGTATGACGGAGCGATACCTTCGGGAAACTCGGTGGCTGCGAAGCTGCTGTGGAAGCTGTCGGTAATGAGTCAGGATGTAGAACTGAAGATGGTTGCTGAGCATACAGCAGCAGTGATGGCTTCGGCAGCATCTGCTTATCCGCCGGGCTACGCCATGTATTTGCAGGCTCATCTGGCAATAGCATCTGGCGGCAGGGAATGGGTGCTATCCGGCAAACGGGAAGACGCTGCCCTCCACAGCATGTTGGCCCACGTCCAGCAGGCGTATCTGCCGGACGCGGCACTCCTTGTCAACTGGGAAGGGGATGCCGAAGGGATTCTCCGTCTGCTGCCGCATCTGGCGGACAAACCAGCCATGAACGGGGAAGCCACGGCTTATGTCTGCCGGAACTTCGCCTGCCGTGCTCCGGTAACGAATATGGAAGCGGTCAGGGAGCTGCTGGTCTCCGGCCATAGTGAAGTTTAGCGATAGAAATATGAAGGGCAGCCTGCGGTTTGGGCTGCTTTTTGTGATTTGTGCTTTTTTCCGGGGCAGCACAAAAAAGCCAACCATAGGTCAGCTTCTTCATCTGCCGCAGCTCATACGGCTCACCTGATAAATTGTGCATAAAAGGAATCCTGGGGAATCGCTCCAGCGAGTGTAGCCCCATATTCATTCATTTGTTGAAGAACGCGTTTGCCTGACCAATTGTCCGGCAGCAGTTCATCCGGGAGGTACGGGTCGGTCATGAACATCCCGCTTAGCTCCTCGCCCATCTGCAGATATAACAGGAAAAGCTGTAAAGGCTGCCCGGCCTCAAGCGCCTCATGCATTAATGGAGCAAACTCCTGCTGCAGCCAGCCTGATTTCTCCTGATATAAGGTATGGACCTTATCGAGCTGCCAGATGGACTGTGCTTTGAGCGGTGTAATCGAACCTTCCAGGAATTGGCCCTGCAGGATAGATACCTTGCCTTCGAGCTCCAGCTTCCGGATCTGTGCAACGACTTCATTACGGTAATTCCATGGAGAAATGTACACACTGTTATACAGAGGTCCATAACCTAGCTGTAAAAGCGCCGAACGAAACAGGTCGCGTTTTTTGCGTTCGGATTCAGGGACTTCGAGCATGACCACATCCCAGGTCTGATCCCACTGCTCCTGATAACGGGCGGGCTTGCTGTTAATCGCCTTGATGTATGCGAGGCCGGCTGCTGTAACTTGATACCAGGAGCGCGACGGGGATGTAATATAACCTTCTTTTTTCAGGCGGGATAAGGCATTTCGGATATAGGTGGAGGTATACCCCCTTTGTTGGTAGATCTCTACAAACTGCTGGGCGCCCATCTGCTCCACTTTGGATAACAGAAACAGCATGGTTTTTTCAACGGACAGCAACGTTCTTCACACCTCTCTTGACAATAGGCATTGATGGATATATCATAAAGTCATACGAACGGCATAAAAATAGTTATATTAACGATTTCCGGTGACGACCGGACTTCTGTGTATTTGGTGTCATTGTAACGTAAACTTTAGGGTTTTGCACGGTTTAGTCGATTTGCACCCAATGAATTTCCATTCGAGAAGAGGAGAGATACTTATGAAAATCATTTATCATGGCCATTCCTGTATACAGATTGAGGTGAACGGCAAGTCGCTGATTATCGATCCGTTTCTCAGAGGCAATCCTGCTGCGGTCACCAAACCGGAGGATATTCAGACGGATATGGTGCTGCTGACACATGCTCATGTGGATCATATTCTGGATGCAGCCCCGATTGCACTGCAGAATAATGTGCCGGTTGTGGCGAATGTGGAGCTGGCAGGCTATATGGAAGGGAAGGGCGTCCAGACCATTGGGATGAACATCGGGGGGACGGTTGATTTTGGTTTTGCGAAGGCGACGATGATCCATGCGTTCCACACTTCAAGCATTACACTAGAGGATGGACAGCGCATCTATGGAGGTACACCTGCGGGCTTCATTATTGAGGCGGAAGGACGCACCGTTCTGCATTCGGGAGACACCGGACTTTTCGGAGATTTGAAAATGTTCGGCGAGCTCTATGACATCGATCTGGCGATTCTGCCGATTGGTGGACATTTCACCATGGGACCGGAGCATGCGCTAATCGCCGCCAAATGGCTGGGAGCCAAACACGTGCTGCCGATTCACTACAATACTTTTCCGCCCATCGTGCAGGATGTGGGAGCTTTTGTTCAGGCGCTGGGTAAGGCCGGGATCAAGGGAACACCGCTTGCCTATGGGGAGTCGCTTGAGCTGTAAGAAGGCCGAAGATAGGGTGAAATAGCAGAAGTTTACAGATGAAGGACATCATTTTGGTGATGTTCTTTTTTTGCGTTCATATTTACATCATTAGAGGAACTGAAATTTAAGCATTGGAAGCCCCTATGGTATGATAATTAGAATAAAGGAGGCGGTTTGGAAATGAAGACCAGAATTCTGGGAAGTGGCAAGCTGCAGGTTTCGGCGCTGGGACTGGGCTGCATGGGGATGTCCGACTTTTACAGCGGTCGGGATGAAGCGGAATCCATCCGTACCATCCACCGGGCACTTGAACTGGGTGTGACTTTTTTGGATACGGCAGATATGTATGGAGTCGGGAAGAACGAAGAGCTAGTGGGACAAGCGATTAAGGGGCAACGGAATCATGTGGTGCTCGCCACCAAATTTGGCAATGTGCGGAGTGCAGAAGGGAAAATGCTCGGTGTAAATGGCCGTCCTGAATATGTGAAGTCTGCCTGTGATGCCAGCCTTCGGCGTCTGGGAGTAGATCATATCGATCTGTACTATCAGCACAGGGTAGATCCTTACACACCGATCGAGGAGACTGTAGGCGCGATGGCTGATCTCGTAACGGCGGGAAAAGTCCGCTTCCTCGGTATGTCAGAAGCGGCTCCCGGAACGATCCGCCGTGCCCATGCGGTTCATCCGATCACGGCGCTGCAGACAGAGTACTCGCTATGGAGCCGCGATGTGGAGGATGAGATCCTGCCTGTTTGCCGTGAGCTTGGCATCGGTTTTGTTCCGTACAGCCCGCTGGGCCGGGGATTTCTTACCGGTCAAATTCAAACATTCGAGGATTTGGCGGAAGACGACTATCGCCGTTTTTCTCCGCGTTTTCAAGGGGAGAATTTCGCCAGAAATCTGGATCTGGTGAAGCGTATCCGGGAGATTGCTGCGGCGAAGGAATGCGAGCCTTCCCAGCTGGCGTTGGCCTGGCTGCTTGCACAGGGTGACGACATTATTCCGATTCCCGGTACGAAGCGGTTGAAATATCTGGAGGAGAACATCGGTTCACTGGATGTCAGCCTAGATGATGACGATCTGAAGAGCATTGATGATGCTGCGCCACTAGGAGTGGCAGCCGGAACCCGCTATCCGGAACAGAGCATGAAGAGTGTGAATCTCTAGTACAGAAGACTGGTGATTAGTGATCTGACATTAGATTCAGGGAACAGTTATAAATGTCCATGAGGATACGACAAACAGGCAGTGGCGTAGGAATTACGCTGCTGCCTGTTTTTTGCCACAATATTATACGCTTCACGCCAGAAATGATCCTTATGTGTCTCGCTGGAAATTCAATTCCTTAACTGGTTTATGACTTCTTCTCCGGCTCCTTAGGAGTCGTCCGGGACGGCCGGGTTACCCAGTTGCTGCGGTTCATTGGCTTGACCGTATCAATGCGCGGAATGAAACTCTCCTCAGCCTCTACAGGCTGCATTTGTCCCTCTGTTTCCTCTGACGCTATATTTTTCTTCGATAGACCTCTTCCGTTATGTTTGCCTTTATTCCATACTCTTCCCTTGCTCATGATTACACTCCATTTCTGTAGGCTTATACTTTCACCATATCACATCACGAACCGTTAAGAAAGATCGGAAAGCATAAAACAAGACTTTTGACAAGTTATAAAATGTACTATTGATTGCCCATCAGGCTGGCTATAATAATATAGAATTGAAAGGAGAGCACTCTGATGCCCATCAAGATCATTACCGACAGCGGTTCGGATTTACCCCTTGAATATGCAGAGAAATATAATGTGGATATCGTTCATTTGCCCGTTCACTTCGAGCATGATCTCATGCCGGAAGATACCGATACGAAGGCTTTTTATGCCAGAATGCGGGACTCCAAAGAGCTGCCGAAGACGGCCAGTCCCAGTCCGCAGGTCTTCCTGAACAAGTTCAAAGAAGTGGAAGCAGGCACTGACATTATGGTCGTCTGTATGTCATCCAATATAAGCAGCACTTATCAGACCGCATTGATTGCCAAGGAAATGTATGAAGAAGAAGGCCAACCCAATGCGATTGAAATTATAGATTCCAAAACCTTTTCCGGGGGCTTATCCCTCCTTGTCGCCATGACGGCTAAATGGTCACTGACCTGCTCAAGCCTAGAAGAGCTTAAGGCTATGGTTCTGGACAAAGCCGAGGAAGTGACAGCCTACTTTACCCTGGACACCCTGGAGAATGTAATCAAAGGCGGGCGTCTGAACCGGTTATCCGGTGCCGTAGCTTCCGTGCTGAATATTAAGCTGCTGCTGAAGATCAGCGACGAGGGGACTGTCGAGGTGGTTGAGAAGACACGGGGTCTGCCGAAGGCACTAACTCATCTGCTGGCGAAGCTCGAAGACAAACAGCATGATTACGAAAAGGCGGTTATCGCCATTGTACACAGCAATTGCGAAAAACTTGCGCTGGAGATCAAGGAGCGTATTCTTGAGAAGCACCCTTTCAAAGAGATTTTGTTCTCCAGTATGGGACCTGTGATGGGTACATATGCCGGAGAAGGCGGAATCGGCGTGGCTTTTTAACCACCGCTCCGCCCCTCAGCAGTCAGGCCGTACCTGGGATTCGCCCGGTGTACGGCTTTTTTTAAATTTAAGAATTTATATGTTTCACGCTATAACTTATCCTTATATTTACTGCCCTTAGAAGGACGGCCAAACCGTTTCTGCTTGCTTCAGTAAACTTTATCTATTCTTAAGATTTGGTTTAGACAGGATAAAGAATGGCAGGCTATAGTTATAATTAACGCACCTTGCGGAAAAAGATAGAGGGGGATTCACGATGTATACCATTCTGATTGCCGATGATGAATCGGAAATTGTAGAGCTGCTGCAGCTCTATTTGGAGAAGGAATACAACATTCTGCAAGCACAGAACGGAAATGAGGCGCTCAAGCTGATGCAGAGCCATACCGTTGATCTGGCGATTCTCGATATTATGATGCCGGGCATGGACGGGCTGCAGCTGCTGAAGCGAATCCGTGAAAACAATCATTTTCCAGTGCTGTTTCTATCAGCCAAAAGCCAGTATCATGATAAAATCCTGGGGCTTGAGCTGGGGGCGGATGACTATATTTCCAAACCGTTCAATCCGCTGGAAATTGTCGCCCGTGTAGGGTCGATGCTCCGGCGGGTTCACCAGTTCGACGCCCCGGCGGTACAAGAAGCGAAGAAGGAACAGATCGTGCTCGGACGCCTGTTGCTCGACCGGAGCAGCTGTCAGGTACAGGTATCGGGAGAGCCAGTTAGCTTGACCTCTACAGAGTACAAAATTCTGGAACTGCTGATGGAGCAGCCGGGCCGGGTCTTCACCCGGAAGAAGATTTACGAAGCCGTATGGGAAGACTTTTACGTCTATGAAGATAACAGCATCATGGTGCATATCAGCAATATCCGGGACAAAATTGAACGTGATTCCAAGAAGCCGGAATACCTGAAGACGATCAGGGGATTGGGGTACAAAATTGAAGCACCCGTGGAAAAGTAGGGATAACCGTCCGCTGCAGACGTCACTTACGCTGGATTTCCTGCTATTCAATTGTATGCTGCTGATGATTGTACTGATAGTCTACCTGTTCATCCAGAAGGATATCACCCATCTGATTCTGAACAAACAGCTCACGGACCCGAATCTTTCCGTCGAGGCTGGGGATTACCGGGAAGAGCTGGGCGAGGGTATACAGAGCAGGCGGCTGCTGCATAGCGGAGGATGGCTGGAGATCCTTGATTCCGGTAAACAGGTGATCCGCGTCATTGGAGAGAAGCAGGATCAGACCCTCTCCTATGATGAGAATAGTCTCTTTCTGGGATTAGAGAACCGCACAGATCAGCCTTATTACTATTCGATTACCCAACTAGATGGAGAGAGCCACGCAGCCTGGCTGCTGCTCAAAATCCCCCGAAGTGTAATCAAAGTATCCATTAACAACGTTGTACTGGTTTCCTATTTGAATCATTCTGTGTTTTTCTATGTGTTTATGGTCAGCGGATTAATTCTCATGCTGATCTTTGTATACAGCTATTGGGTCACAAGACGCATCAAGAAGCCGCTGCGGGTGCTGAATCTCGGTCTGAAGCAGATGATGGAAGGGCACTACAGCACACGGATTGCGCTTTATGCCGAGACAGAATTCCTCCGGATCGGCGAGAGCTTCAATTACATGGCCGACGTGATTGAGAAGACAACAGATGAGAAGCGGAAGGCTGAGAAAAGCAAGCAGAGGCTGATGGTGGACTTGTCTCATGATCTGAAAACACCGATTACAAGTATCCAGGGCTATGCGCAGGCCTTGATGGAAGGCCGGGGGACTGACCCTGAACGCCAGACGAAGTACTTGAATTATATCTACACCAAATCGGTGCAGGTGACGAAGCTGATCCAGCATATGCTGGAGTTGCTGAAGCTGGACTCTCCGGATTTCATTCTTCATACAGAACGGCTGGAGCTGGGGGATCATCTGCGGGAGATTGTTGCTGATACCTACGGCGAAATTGAGCAAAAAGACTTCCAGCTTCAGCTTCAGGTTCCAGATGAAGAAGTATATGCCCGCTATGATCCGGAGCTGTTCGCAAGTGTTATCAATAATCTGATCTCCAATGCGCTGGCCTACAATCCTGAAGGGACCAGCCTGCGGGTAACCGTCATCCCGGAGGATACTGAGGTTCGTATAGAGATTGCAGATAACGGAATAGGCATCCCCAAAGAGCTCTGGTCAACGATTTTCGATCCGTTTGTACGTGGGGACGAATCCCGGACGGCAAGTGGCGGAACAGGGCTTGGATTATCCATTGCGAAGAAGAACGTAGAGAAGATGGACGGTTCGCTTACGCTTGAGAGCAGAGAGGGAGAACCAACGGTTTTCACCGTCCGTATTCCAAAATAGGACGGCAGGATGAATTCAGGAACGGGAGAGGGTCATGGCCAAATTAAATTTGTTTATCCGCATTTGTATCGCTGTGCTTTTGGTGCTGGGAATTATTTATGTAGGCACCCTAGTGAATTTTATTTTTACACCGGTTTTCTCGTTATTCCGTGTGGTCATCGTGCCTTTAATGCTGGCGGTGTTCTTCTATTATCTGCTGCGGCCGCTGATTGATCTGCTGGAGTCACGGAAGCTGAACCGTACGGCAGCTATTTTGCTGGTCTATTTGATCATAGCCGTGCTGTTCATGTGCTTCAGTGTAGGAGTTTGGCCATCGCTGAAGAATCAGCTGGTGAATCTCGGCAATAACATGCCAAACGTGTTCACGGCCGTGGGCGAACAACTGAAGAAGCTGGAGGAGAGTAAGCTGTTATCTTCGCTGATACCTGCGGATATGAATCCGGCGGGCCAACTGATGGATTATCTGAATAAAGGCTTTTCCCTGATGACGAGTTCTGTATCGGAGTTGTTCTCCTTTGTATCCAATTTTGCCATGGTGCTGTTTACTTTTCCCATTCTTCTGTTCTACATGCTCAAGGAAGGCGGTAAGTTTGGCGCAAAAGTGGTGAGCTTTTTCCCGAAACGCTTTCAGGCAGAAGGCGCTGGGGTGGTTTCCGACATTGACGGGGCGCTCAGCGGATTTATCGTAGGCAGAGTACTGGTGAATCTGGCCCTTGGCGTATTGATGTATATTGGGTTTTTGATTATAGGCCTGCCTTATGCGCTTCTCCTGACACTGCTAGCTGTGTTGATGAACTTTATTCCCTTTATAGGAGCAATTCTGTCAACAGTTCCTATCTTAATTATCGGACTGTTTGAGTCACCTTCAACGGCAGTCTGGTCCATTGTGGTTGTGCTTGTTGCCCAGCAGATTCAGGATAACCTGGTAGCACCCTATATTTTTGGAAAAAGCCTTGATATCCATCCGATTACTACGATTATTCTGGTATTGGCCGGTGGGGATTTTGGCGGTATTATCGGTATACTCCTGATTATTCCGGTCTATATGATGCTCAAAATTATTACAGTGAAGCTGTACCAGATGTTTATCCGGCAGCGCTGGCCGGAAGAGCCGCAGCTGGCTGCGGATTCAGGAGAGTAAGCCTATCTGTACTTGGTAGATATTAGGCGCATGCATTCGAAGTGAATTTTGTACGAAGCGATTCGGACGATGCTTAAACTAACCATACTTTGAGGAGGAACTTACCATGGATCAAGGTGTTCAAAAAGGGCTTGTTGATATTTCTGATCGGGTGATATCGGCTATTATTAGCTATGTAGTTATGGATACTCCGGGGATCGCAGGAATGTCCGGGAGTTCCGTTACGGGGAATCTGGCCAAACTTCTGGGCAGCAAAATCGGGGCTAAAGGAATGTCCGTGGAAGTGTCAGAGGAGGAGGTTGCCGTTCATCTTCAAATCATAGTGGACTATGGCTGCCGGATTCAAGAGGTATGTAAAAGTCTGCAGTATAATGTCCGCGGGGCTGTGGAGAATATGCTTGGCCTGACGCTGGCTGTTGTCAACATTCGGGTGGAGAAGCTGGCTCTTCCATAAACCTGGTACACAGTATAGGCACCGTGCTCTGGGCAGATGCATAGAATGGAGCAAATCCATTTACGGAGGTTATAAAGCTATGTCATTCTATCAGTCCGGCCAGCCTGCAACGTTGATCTATCAGGCCGATCCGGCCGTTGTCCAGCATCTGCACCGGGTCCGCGATTCCCTGCACCACTCCTGTAAGCCTTATCTTAATCACCAAGTCAATGTACAGATGATTGACGGTCAGATGCATGAAGGAACGATTGCCGGAATGGACTGCAAGCATCTATATCTCATGGTGGGGGGGACCGCAGATATGGAGCGCGGATATTACAATCCATACTACAATCCCTATTACCAGCCTTATCCAGGCCCGGGCTACCCTTACCCTGGACCCGTCAATAACAATGGGATTCTGCCGCTGGTGCTATTCGAGCTGCTGGCCATATCCTTGATCTGACCCTTTCCAAATTCCCAAAGACATGAACGTGATGACCGGCAGCGTGCCGAATCTAAGTTCATGTTTTTTTTGCCCGGAAAACACCGGAGAATGATAGACTAAGTATAAAGCAAGTAAGTTATAGGAGGTTCAAGATGATTACATACCCTGTACTTGAAAAAAGAGCAACCATTGGTGTGACCGCATCCTCGGCAGGGGTTGGCCCAGGATCTGTGGAGCTGTTCGGGGAAGCCTGCAGCCGCATGAAGGAGAGAGGGTTTCAGGTTATTTGCGGCGATACGGTCTATAAGCATGACAAGGCCAAATCCGCATCCGGCAAGGAGCGTGGCACTGAGTTCAATCAGATGATGAGTGATGACAGGATTGACCTGATCATTCCGCCCTGGGGCGGAGAACTGCTGATCGAGATGCTGGAGCATATTGACTTTGGGAAGGTGCGGCACAAATGGGTCCTGGGCTTCTCTGATATTAGCCTGCTGCTGCTAGTGATCACCTTGCGGACAGGGATAGCGACTGCGCATGGACCAAGTTTTGGAGATTTGCGCGGAAAGGTTACAGACGAGACTACAGCGATGTGGCAGACGGTGTTATCCACCGCAAGTGGACAACCGGTCGTCCAGCGCTCTTCGCTGAACTACCATCAGGAGGTGGAGGGAGCGGAACCATCGCCGTCCCTATTCCATTTAAATACCAGAACACAGTGGAAGACGGTCTCAGGTGATGCTGTGTCTCTCAGGGGCCGGCTGCTTGGAGGCTGCATTGATATCATCCGCCATATCATAGGCACACCCTACGGAGATGTGCGTCACTTTCAAGAAGCCTTCATTCATCAGGAACCGGTCATTTGGTATCTGGAGTATTGTGAATTGAACACAGTTGATCTACGCCGCTCTCTGGTGCAGATGAAGCTGGCCGGCTGGTTCGAGAACTGTTCCGGTGTGATGTTCGGCAGAGGCGGCACCAACACACCCATAGACAATTACACGGCAGAGGATGCATATAAAGAATTGGCCGAAGAACTGCAGTTACCCGTTGTTTACGATTTGGATTATGGTCATGTTCCTCCGCAAATGACGCTGATCAATGGAGCATACGCCGAGGTAAATGTTGCCGGTGGCTCAGGGGTAATCACACAATATTTTTATGAATAGCAGTATCTTCAGAAAAAAAGAGACAGCCAAGGTGCTGTCTCTTTTTTTGGAACTATAAAGTTGACGTATTCACAACCGCCGTGATCTCATCATCCAGTTCCAGTCGGACATCTTCACGGTAGGCACGTATGCCATACTCACTGTGCGTGTAACGGAGGATTGCTTCGATCATATTGGACTCCACCAGGAACGGGCTGCGGCCTTCGATCCACACCTCTGCGGTGTATCCGGTGTCTTCTTCCCAGCTAAGCTCCACCTGGACATCCTGAACCCGAACGCTCTTGCGTTCAGCCATATGCATACAGATGGCATTAATAATCTCATCCATCGTAAGAATGGTTGCCCCCATATTAGTAACGTCCACCCTGTTCCTGAAGTCTGCGCCGTTCCTTTCTGCGCCGGAAGAAGGACATAATCATGATTACGACGAGATAGATGGCCAGCATAAAAAATGCGCGGATCGTATGATCCACGCAAACAGCAGATTATCAGAGAGTTGCCTTGTTCTCCACGTAACCGTCAGACACCAGTTCAAGCGCTCCGGTAGCCGGATCGATGATCATGCCGTGAACAGGTACGTTTGGGGGGAGTAAAGGATGGCGCTTAATCAGCTCCACAGTCTGAATTACCCCTTCTTCCACATTGTCAAACCCGCGCAGCCACTTCGTGAGCTTAATTCCCGAGTTCTCCAGAGTGGATAACACCTGCTCTGATACCCCGCGTTCTTTAATGGAGTTGATCATTTTGTCCGCATTCAGTGAAGCCATCCCGCATTCATAGTGTCCCACGACAATTACTTCATCCGCATCCAGCTCATACAGGGCTACCATAACGCTGCGCATTACGCTGCCAAAAGGCTGGGATATGACGGCACCGGCGTTTTTAATGATTTTGACGTCCCCGTTCTTGAAATTCATAGCCTTGGGGAGAAGCTCTACAAGCCTTGTGTCCATGCAGGTGATGATCAGCATCTTTTTGTCAGGAAAGCGGCTGGTCAGATAGGTTTCATATTCTTTTTGTTCGACGAATTTCTTGTTAAACTCCATAATATCAGTGATTTGGCTCATGACCTGCTGCCTCCTAAAAGTTTTTTTAGCGATACACCCTCCGATTCAGCCCCGAAAAACTGTCTCGAAAGCATACGCCAAGTTTTGTGAGCATCCTGCTCCGAGAATGTTAATTCCTAATATACTCCTTAAACACCCTTTTCGCACATATGTACTTGATAAAAAGGATGTTAAAACATTATTTGGTGGTTACGCTGCATAGAGTTCCGGTGGTCTCCAGGGGCATACCGGTGCTCCGCACATCCCGCACAAGAATATTCATGCCATAAATCTGTGAATTGCTGTCCAGCTTGAAGGAAGATATACGCTCGTCTGCATCTAGACGCATACTGTCCTCATAGAAGATTTCCTGCTGGCGGCTGATAACAAAAGGAAGATTGTCCGTCTCTATCGTAGTATCTCCGGCTTCCGCTTGATTCACGACCAGCAGCATATGGATACACTCCTTTGGATGAAGTTTGAGGGTTATTTAAAATTTAAAGATATAATCCTCTGAAGTTGATTATACGGATTATAATGAACCGGCGTCAATATTCCGTGATTTATCTGGACACTTCACTAGAAAAGGAGTGGATCGGTTATCTAAGATACCGAAGCCTTCGAATACATTCAGCCCTTCTGCTTGCTGATCATGTGACATACTATAGACTACTTTCCCTGAATTTGACCATACCATGGCTCCAGTACACATTATGCAAGGCTCACAGCGGGTATGCAAAGTATATTCATTCAGATCAAAAATGTTGTTTTCAGAGCAACAAGAGAATAATCTCGTCTAAGCCATATTCATGCAGGTGCGGTTGATTATAAGGATTTAAAAAAGTATCATCAAGAGGAGCTGGTAAAAATAGAGAAAGCGGGTGTTCAATCATGGAACAACTGGTCCAGGAAGAGTGGGAGAAATTCAGCGGGCTATTATCCAAAATTAGCGGGTACACAGAAGCGATTGGCTTACTGCATTGGGATTTGCGCACAGGCGCCCCACGCAAAGGTGTGGAGATTCGTTCCAATACCATCGGGTTGATCAGCGGAGAGATCTTCAGACTGCAGACTTCTCCGGAAATGGGCGAGTTCACAAAATATTTCAGCCGCCCGGAAGTCATGACCCAATTAAGCGACATCCAGAACAAGATCGTTAAAGATTGCCGCAAGGAGTATGAGCGCAGCCAGAGTATACCTTCCAAAAGCTATGAGGAGTACTCCATGCTCACCGCCCATGCCCAGACGATTTGGGAGGAAGCCAAGGAAACTGATGATTTTGATTCCTTCGAACCGTACCTAAGCAAAATTGTTGCGTTCACACAGGAGTTTATCGACCACTGGGGTGTGAAGGACACCCGCTATGATACTCTGCTCGACATGTACGAGCCCGATCTGACGGTTGAGAAGCTGGATGATATCTTCGGACGTCTGCGCAGCCGCCTCGTTCCCCTTGTCGAGGCTATAACCGCATCCAAGAATAAGCCCGATACAGAGTTCCTGGCCCAGATATTCCCTAAGGAGCAGCAAGAGAAGTTCGGGTTATTCATTCTAGAGCAAATGGGCTTCGACTTTGAAGCTGGTAGATTGGATGAAAGTGTGCATCCGTTCGCTACCGGGCTAAACCCGGGGGATGTGCGCATCACGACAAACTACTTGCTGGACAATGTCTTAAGCGCTGTATTCAGCTCACTGCATGAAGGTGGACATGCTCTATATGAACAGAATATCAGCAAGGATCTTGTAGGCACACCTCTGGCTCAAGGGGCATCCATGGGTATTCATGAATCCCAGTCCAGACTATGGGAAAATATGATTGGCCGCAGCCGTTCATTCTGGCAACGCTACTACGGAGATCTTCAGCAGCATTTCCCTGAGCAGCTGGCCAACGTCGAAGTGGAAGACTTTTACCGTGCAATCAACAGTGTAGCGAATTCCTTCATCCGCATTGAAGCCGATGAATTGACGTACAACCTGCATATCATTGTCCGCTATGAGATTGAAAAGCTTATTTATAATGAAGGACTGGAAGTGAAGGATCTGCCTGGGGTATGGAATGCCAAGTATCAGGAATACCTGGGGATTACCCCTCCGAGCAATGCCCTGGGAGTGCTGCAGGATGTTCACTGGTCCGGCGGGGACTTCGGTTATTTTGCCTCATATTCACTGGGAAATATGTATGCCGCACAAATTTTGAATACACTTCGTAAGGAATTGCCGGAGCTTGAAGATCTGATAGCCGCCGGCAACCTGTTGCCGATCAAGGAATGGCTAACAAACAAAATCTACCGTTTTGGTCAGAGCCTGACTCCATCACAAATCATTGAACAGGTGACAGGTGAGCCGCTGAACCCTGATTATCTGGCCGATTATTTAGAAGCTAAATATACGGAGCTGTATAAACTATAATCAACTTATAGACCCAGGGTCTGCAGCAAAGTGGAAGGACTTCGCAGAAGGGAATATAATAGAAGGAAAGCGCAGAATGGAAGGAATAGTGGAATGGCAAATACACACACATACAGTCGCAAGGAAGAGGTCGCAAATGCAGTAACGCATGGGATTGGAGCGGTATTGAGCATAGTAGCTCTTGTGCTGCTGGTCGTCTTCGCTGTACAGAACGGCACAGCCTGGCATGTGGTCAGCTTCTCCATTTACGGTGCCACGATGCTGCTGCTGTATATTAATTCAACACTGGTGCATAGTCTTAGAGAAGGGAAGGCCAAGGACTTCTTTGAATTTCTGGACCATTCCTCCATCTACTTGTTTATTGCCGGTACATACACACCCTTTATGCTGGTGGCGATCCGGGGGACACTAGGTTGGACCTTGTTTGGGATTGCCTGGGGCGTAGCTGTGTTCGGCGTTTTCTTCAAAGCCTTTTTCGTTAAGAAATTTCTGTTCATGTCCACCATTTTTTACATCGCCATGGGCTGGATGATTGTGATTGCCTGGAATCCGCTCTCAGCGGTGATGGCAGATGGGGGCATGGCCTGGCTGCTGGTCGGCGGGCTGCTGTATACACTGGGAACGGTTTTTTATGTGTGGCGGGGATTCCCCTACCATCATGCAATTTGGCATTTGTTTGTTCTCGGAGGCACCATAGTCCACTTTTTTGTTGTGCTTCTTTACGTGCTGCCAATTCACTGATGGGTGCGCTCCGCCATGGGGAAATACACTTTTAGAACAAAGAACGAGATGACAAGCAAAAAGGCTTGACATCTTTCTTTGTTTTAGGTATCATAAGGGACGTTGTGAAGCTGTAAAGTGTTTTTCCTTGACGAAGGGAGTGCCCTTAATGAGTCAGGAGAATAGGCTCGAGAAAACCAACCGGATTAACTTGTTGTTTGCTTTTTATGAACGCCTGCTTACGGATAAGCAGCAAACGTTTCTTAAATATTATTTTCACGATGACTTCTCCCTGGGAGAAATCGCCGCTGAATTTGAAATTAGCCGCCAAGCCGTATATGAGCACATTAAGCGTGCGGAGCAGGTTCTGGAGAATTACGAAGAAAAGCTGGGATTGCTTACGAAGCATGAGAGCCGCAACAAATACTTAGAAGAACTGCGCAGACTGCCGGAGAATGGGATGCTGCCTGAGCAATATACACTGCGGTTCACGGAGCTCGTGGATCGTTTGCAGAGGTTAGAGTAGCATGAAGGGAGAAAGCTGCATATGGCGTTTGAAGGTTTAACCGGAAGATTGCAGAATGTGTTCAGCAAGCTGCGTGGCAAAGGTAAAGTATCCGAAGAAGACGTAAATGAAGCCATGCGCGAAGTACGGCTGGCCCTTCTGGAAGCCGACGTTAACTTCAAGGTAGTCAAGGACTTTGTGTCCAAGGTGAAGGAGAAGTCCGTTGGCAAGGAAGTAATGGACAGCTTTACTCCCGGCATGGTAATTATTGATATCGTCAACAAGGAACTGACCGAGCTGATGGGCGGAAGCCAGGCAAAGCTGGCTAAGTCGAACAAGCCGCCGACCGTGATCATGATGGCTGGTTTACAAGGGGCAGGGAAGACGACCACTTCAGGCAAGCTGGCTAAGCTGCTGCAGAAGGGGAATCACCGCCCGCTGTTGGTAGCTGCCGATATTTACCGCCCGGCTGCGATCAAGCAGTTGCAGGTGCTGGGTGAACAGATCAAGGCTCCTGTATTTACGCTGGGTGATCAGACGAGTCCGGTGGAAATTGCCAGACAAGCTGTTCAGCATGCGAAGGATAACAACCTGGATTACGTGATTATCGATACTGCAGGCCGACTGCATATTGATGAAGAGCTTATGGAAGAGCTGAAGCAGATTCATAACGTTGTAAGTCCTGACGAAGTGCTGCTCGTTGTAGACGCAATGACTGGTCAGGATGCCGTTAACGTTGCCGACAGCTTCAATAAGCAGCTCGAACTTACCGGGGTTGTACTGACGAAGCTTGATGGCGACAGCCGCGGTGGTGCCGCACTGTCTGTCAAGGCGGTCACTGGCTGCCCGATCAAATTCGCTGCACTAGGTGAGAAGATTGATGCGCTGGAGCCTTTCCATCCTGAGCGGATGGCATCCCGTATTCTCGGAATGGGTGACATGCTGTCGCTGATCGAGAAGGCACAGGCCAACATCGATACCGAAAAAGCCAAGGAAATGGAACGTAAGATGCGCAATGCAGAATTTACGTTCGATGACTTCCTGGAGCAAATGGACCAAGTCAAGAAGCTTGGCCCTATCGACCAGATTCTCGACATGCTTCCTGGCATGAACAAAGCCAAGGGCATGAAGGACCTCAAGGTCGACGACAAGCAGATGGGCCGCGTCGAAGCTATTGTTCATTCCATGACCAAAGCCGAGAAGGCTCAGCCTGAGATCATCAACCACAACCGCCGCAAACGCATTGCCACCGGCAGTGGAACCAACGTGGCTGAGGTTAACCGTCTCATCAAGCAGTTCGATGAAATGCGCAAAATGATGAAGCAGTTTTCCGGCATGATGGGCGGCGGAGGCAAGGGTGGCAAGAAAAACGCCATGAAGCAGCTCAAAGGACTTGGCGGTAAAGGAATGAAGTTCCCTTTCCGTTGATCACATCTTTTGATCTCAGTCCTTTGATCTTCATATAGATCAGACATTGTACAACATCAGATGATCAAGGGTTTTGATCTTATTCTTTTGACCTTGATCTTAGTCTTTTGATCTTAAATGTTAAATCTTTACCCGTTGCTAGGTACCGCTGCAGTTAAGCGTGTCCCGCAGGGACGGCAAGCGTTCCTACTCCCAACATTCCAAGGTAGAGCCAGTCTGAATGCCCACGCCAGTTGCACTTAGCCGGGTGTCCAGAGGGCGGAGCCCTTGGGGCCCTCCCTTGGCTAAGGGAGGGTTTGGGAGGGATCGAAAAAGGTTTCTCAAACATATTGTAAAATTTTCGATATTCTTATAAGGAGGTGAATTTCGTGGCAGTACGTATTCGTCTGAAAAGAATGGGTGCACATAAAGCGCCTTTCTATCGTGTAGTGGTTTCCGATTCCCGGTCCCCTCGTGACGGTCGTTTTATCGAGGAAATCGGTTATTATAATCCGATTGAAGTACCGGCAGTAGTTAAGATCGATGAGGAAAAAGCTCTTAAATGGCTTCAAACAGGTGCGCAGGCATCTGATACCGTCCGCAATCTGCTTTCCAAAGCAGGCGTGATGAAGAAGTTCCATGAGCTGAAGCAACAGAAATAATGACTGATTGCGAGGGTCCTCTATGGAAGAATTAGTTGGAGTTATTGCTAAGGCTTTAGTGGATCATCCAGAGGATGTGGCTGTACGGACTGTGGAGAAGGAACACCTGATTGTCTATGAGCTTTCTGTGCATCCAGATGATGTCGGCAAGGTCATCGGCAAGCAGGGCAGGATCGCCAAAGCGTTCCGTACCGTGGTCACATCTGCAGCAGTCAAGAGCGATAAACGCGTTACCGTGGATATTTTATCTTAAAGAATGCGTTCAATGAGGGGCTAGGGATAGTATATCCCGGCTCCTTTTTGTTGAAATATATAAGCAGGAACATACTGTACAATTATAAGTAAAGGAGAGGATCAGATGACGGAAGAGCTGAATGTAGGCAAGCTGGTCAATACACATGGAATTCGCGGGGAGATCAAAATATTATCCTCTACCGATTTTCCGGAAGTCCGATTTGCACCGGGTAAAAAACTGCTTGTGGTTCCCGCCGATGGAAGCCCAAAATTCGAGGTAACCGTGGAAACCGCAAGAGAGCATAAAGGAATGTATATTGCCAAGCTGGAGGGATACACCAACATTAATCAGGTCGAGAAATATAAAGGAAGCATGCTGAAGGTTCCGAGTGACGATTTGGTGGAGCTGCCAGAGAATGAATACTACTTCCACCAGATTGTCGGCTGTGAGGTGTATACCGATGTGGACGACAGTCAACCCCTCGGCCAAATTACTGAAATTCTTCAGCCTGGTGCCAATGATGTATGGGTGGTAAAGCCGGCTAAAGGTCCCGAAATCCTGATTCCGGTAATCAACGATGTCGTACTAGATGTGGATATTCAGGCCAAGAAAATTAAGGTGCACTTGATGGAAGGGCTGCTGCCATGATGCGGATTGATGTGCTGACGCTTTTTCCTGAAATGTGTGAAGGTGTATTCGGCACTAGCATTCTAGGCAAAGCACGAGAAAAAGGGATCGTCTCACTGAATGCAGTTAACTTCCGTGACTTCTCCGGAAACAAGCATAACAGCGTGGATGATACGCCATATGGTGGTGGAGGTGGGATGGTGTTGAAGCCAGACCCTATCTTTGCCGCTGTGGAGCATGTGCTTGCTGTACTGGGAAATCAGAAGAAACCGCGCATCATTTTGATGTGCCCTCAGGGCCAGACGTATACTCAGCAGATGGCAGAGGAATTGGCACAGGAAGAGCATCTTATTTTTATCTGCGGTCATTATGAAGGCTACGATGAGCGGATTAGAGAGCATCTGGTGACGGATGAATTGTCGATCGGAGACTACGTACTTACCGGGGGGGAGCTTCCTGCGCTTACAGTGATCGATTCGATTGTGAGGCTGCAGCCTGGGGCGCTGGGCAATGAGACCTCTGCGGTGACTGATTCGTTCAGTACCGGTCTGCTGGAGTATCCGCATTATACCCGTCCGGCTGAATTTAGAGGGTGGAAGGTACCGGACATTCTGCTCAGTGGACATCATGCGAACATCGAAGTATGGCGGCGTGAACAGGCACTACAGCGTACTTTGGAACGCAGGCCGGACCTGTTAGAGACAGCTGAGTTGACGGTGAAGGATAAGACTGCTCTGGAACGACTGAAGAGATCGAGCAGTAATACACTTTAGTGGATATTTACTATAAAATGGAATATTTGACGTCTCGTTAACATATACTATGTTAATGAGGCGTTTTTTGTTGTGTTTGTTCTGCAATACAAATCTATGCAAAAGCTGAAAGGAAAATGAGACCCATAGAATATCTAAAAAAAAATGCGAGCAGATGTGCGTTACAATCCTGTTTTTTGGGTAATTAGAAGAGGCGACGGAAATGAAGCTCAGATACAGCTATTTCAACTATCGAAAGGAATGAACATTAGTGACTACGAATACGCGTGAAGAATTCAAGCCAGACGTGGACACTGTCCACAAGGAAGCGGAGCCGCTCCGCACAGTAAATGATATTATCGATTTCTATACCAATCGTAAATCATAAGACCAATATAGTATGAATAAAAACCACTACCTCAGCTGACCTGCCGGAGTAGTGGTTTTTTATATCGGGATCAAAGGCATGGCATAAAGAGATTTGAAATATAAAAAAGACCGTCCGAAGACGGTCTCTTTACCCGAGGCGCTAGTTAAAACTTTGATCCGTATCCCGCGCCACCAGGGCTAGAACTTCAGCCGTTGGTCCGGGTAAGGGATACGTTCAACATGTCATGATTGATGTGAACGCACCTCCTTTCCTTGTGCCAAGAGTATAGCATAGCTGCTGCGAAAAAACCATGAATTTTAAGAAAAAAATAGTTTAGAGATTTGGAAAATTCCACTTGAAACTATTATAAATCTGCGGTATACATAAAATGAAGGTAAAAATCAGAGGCGCTTCAGTTCTACTATTGCGTTGAATGCGTATATTGAACAAAGGGCAGCAATACATATGCGTCGGGGTATAGCGCAGCCTGGTAGCGCGCACCCTTGGGGTGGGTGAGGTCGCAGGTTCAAATCCTGTTACTCCGATCAACTGGATATCATTGAGACAAAGAGAATCACGTTCAGCTGGTTAAGATACCGAAGCGACGTGATTCTTTTTGATGTGCTCGTAGTAAGCTTGTCTGCAATAAAAAACACTTCCTGCTGAACCAAAGGTCCAGAGGAAGTGTTAAGGAAGAATATGGAGGTTATCCGTGGCTCAAACCCTAGAACCGTGATCGCGGTGGTTCCGGCGATCTTTGGCAAGCATCACAATACCCGAACCGAGCGCGTAGATAGCTACTACCGAAAATAATACGACCACCCATGTGTAATTCCGTACAGTATAGGTAAGCGATGCAAAGATGATGAACCAGGCGATACGAAGCACCCCTTCATTGATAAATCTTTTGCCAGCTGCACTCATGAGAATTGCCTCCTCTGATAAAACTAAATTTGTCCATCCTTCGTAAGCGCTCTAATTATGAATATTATAATAATAATAACTCCTTTTTCTCAAAAATGATACACAATGTTCACAAGTACTTTGTTTCACAGATATTTTTTTTATTGCTATCTGCCACACGGCTACTGCCGTTCCCGGCTTATCCCCCTCCGCATACCATACAGAATCACGAATGAGGAGGGGTTCTCAGGTGGAAGCCTATTATAATTGTCTGCATTGTATGAACAAAAGAGTTCGCATCATGACTACAGACGGTAAGCGGCATGAAGGAATCATTGTGAATGTGGATAGAAATAATGTATATTTGAAAACAAAGGGCAACGGTAAAATGAAGACATCGGCATTTAATCCTTACGGAAATTACTATGGCGGGTTTTACGGGTACGGCAGTGAGATCCTGACGTTAAGCTTGTTCACTTTGCTGGCTATAGCACTGATTTAGTTCCAGACACACAAAAGAAGCCAATCTCAAGGCGAGACTGGCTTCTTTTGTGTGTCACAGTGAGGCTGGTTCAGCCCCACTGATTTCATATGCTATTGAACTGTAATAGAACCAATTTGTGTGGATAGTGAGATGAGTGGACCGCCGCCATTCATTTCCCTTTTTCGGGATCCGCTTCCGGTAATTTGACCGAGCTCGCTTTTAGTGGATACGGTGCACTTGAGTCCGCTGTTGAGATCAGCAGTTATTTTGCCGATATCGCTGCTTGCCATTAGTGAGCTTTCAGACTCCATGCCTCGGATATCCAGTTCGATGCTACCCGTATTGGATTTCACTGTTGATTTTCCGCTGAATTGTACAGCCTCGAGAACTATTGCGCCTACATTGCTGTCTATGTGGAAGGTGCCATTCAGGCCATGCAGCCGAATTGCTCCGACATTGTTGCTGATATAGTATTCATCCATAGTTGAAGGTACCTGAATCTCATAATTGATGCTGAAATCGGAAGAGCCATACTTCTTTTGGGCCCAGGTCCATAGATCTTTTTGGGGCTCATTCATGGCATGCGTGGATACCTTAAGCTCATTCCCGTCAGCTTGAACTGTAACTTCTGCGCTGTCTAGAATTTTCTGTTCTGTCTCCTGATTATGACCGGGGTGTGTGATGACTGTTGCTTTAATGGTGATGAAATCGCTATTCCCGGAAATGATCTTCACTTCACCAACGCTATTCTCCAGAACTAGTGCTGATACAGAATCGGCTTTTTTAGCAATATTGAGCTCTTTGCTCAAACTGCCCGTTTTTATTTCTTCAGCCACCTTTGCAGCGCCATTCTGAACAGCCTGCTCCACACCTAAGGTCGCCTCGCCTAAACCTTGCTTTACTGTCTCAACGGTTTCCTGCTGGAAATTTCCGTTTAATCGCTGTTCAAGCTGATGGTCCGCAGCTTCTTTGCCTGGCAGCTCCCGGCAACCGGATAGCAGTGCAATAGAGAGAACGGCGACCGCCGCGATGATTGCTGTATTATGATTTCTTTTCAATTTAGACCCTCCCGTAATTGCTTGTCGCTTATGTATAATCCATACTATATCTTATGGGAAAAAATTGAAAAACAGGCCGGGGACGGGTTACTGTACTGGACTAAAGTCTAGGATGCCTTGGTCGGCTACATTTCATTGAAGAGGTATGCTAGAATAAACAATGTAAGTGATGTTTTGAACGTGAAGTCATTGTTTTTGGCGAGGCTGAAGCAAACGGCTAACATATATTTGGATATAGGGCTGTTGCAGCCAGCTTGATTAAGCTTTGCTTCAGCGCTGGAGAAGTGTTATCGTCGCCATGTGAGGCCCGGGATGGTCTGTTTACTATTAGACTGACACCAGTCAAGGGAGCGGATGATACAGATGCAATATGCGGCAGTTGTAGTTGTGTTGTTAGTTGGTGTGGTTGTATATTTTGGTTACTTCAGCCCAAGAAGACAATCTTCAAGGCCGAAAAACAGCACTGCCAGTAATGTGATTTCTATGGACCGTCACCGAAAAGCCAAGCAGAGTACTGAGGAACAGCCTTGCTCTTCCTGTAAAAAGAAAAACGGTAAGCTGATCTTCTATGCTCAGGATAACGGGACGGTTGTCGGCTTGTGCAAGGACTGCAAAGTAAAGGCGAAGAAGCGGGATATGATGCCTCTCTGAATCTCGAAAAATAAGTTGTCTTTTCTGGTGGTTTATGATAATATTATTTCTGTTGTGTGGAATACGGTGGTCCTCTGCGGATAATGAGGGAGAGCAATGATCTCTCCGGAAGAGGCAAGAACACCTGTACGGAAGGAGGAAGTCCTAAATGAATATCCTACAAGCAATTACGCAAGAGCAACTTCGCAAAGATATCCCGAGTTTTCGCCCGGGTGATACTTTGAAAGTGCATGTAAAAGTTATCGAAGGAACTCGTGAACGGATCCAGTTGTTCGAAGGCGTTGTAATCAAACGTCGCGGCGGTGGAATTGGTGAGACTTTTACGGTTCGTAAAATCTCTTACGGTGTTGGTGTGGAAAGAACTTTCCCAATCAACTCGCCAAAGATCGAGAAAATCGAAGTGGCTCGCCGTGGTAAAGTGCGTCGTGCGAAGCTGTATTACCTTCGTGACCTGCGCGGTAAAGCTGCAAGAATTAAAGAAATCCGTCGCTAATATTGCGGCAAGGGAAAGGGGCTTGATTTCAAGCCCCTTTCGTTTATTCTTCTATTAATATAGTATAGATCATATATGCCTTAGGATCAGCTTCTCCGAAAAGGCCTCCTGACGGAGTATTCGTGGAGGAGTTTTTGGCAGGAGTTTTTTTGTTGTATAGTGAGGGTAGCATATAGAGAGGATGGTGAACTATGCAGCAGGATTTTCAGCAGGGACAAGGTGAAATTGTGGAGCCTGACGGCAAGAATCCCCGCAAGCCCAAAAATGAAGTGTTGGAATGGATTAAAGCAATCGCTATTGCTTTGATTCTGGTGATTTTGATACGCTGGCTTTTGTTCAAGCCGTTTATTGTGGATGGACCTTCTATGCGGCCGAATTTCCATACCGGTGAACGTGTGATTGTCAATGAAATCTTATATGACATCCGCTCGCCTCAGCGGGGTGAGGTTATTGTGTTCCATGTACCATCTGAAGGTAAGGATTTCATCAAACGTGTAATCGGCGTAGCTGGGGATACCGTAAAAGTCGAAGGCGATGTTGTTACTGTGAACGGCGAACCGGTAAATGAAACTTACATCAAAGGTGCGATGGACCAGGCACATAATAATAACACATTGTACAACAACACGAATTTCCCGAACGAAGACATTACGGATGGAACAGTTCCGAAAGGGCATGTCTTTGTTATGGGGGATAACCGTTCCGACAGTAAGGACAGCCGGATGATCGGCTATGTGCCGTTGAGCGATATTGTCGGACGTGCAGACCTGATCTTTTGGCCGGTCAAAGATATTACAATGATTAAACATTAAGTTGACGGAAGTCAAAGGAGGTGACGGCAATGGCCATTCAATGGTTTCCTGGTCATATGACGAAGGCTAGGCGGCAAATCGAGGATAAGCTGAAGCTGATTGATGTATGTATAGAATTGCTCGATTCCCGTCTGCCGCTATCCAGCCGCAATCCGATGATTGACGATATTTTGCGGGACAAGCCAAGACTGATTATTCTGAATAAAGCGGACTTGGCAGACCCTGAAGCTACACGGAAATGGCTGGCCTATTTCAGGGCAGAGGGCCATGTTGCGCATCCGGTAGATGCGGCTACTGGCACGGGCATCAAGGAGATTCCTGAGCAGGTTAAGCTGCTGCTGAAGGAGAAGATCGACCGGCAGATTGCCAAAGGGATGAATCCGCGTCCAAGCCGGGCGTTGATCGTTGGGATTCCTAATGTGGGCAAATCTACGCTCATTAACCGGATGGCTGGCAAAAACATCGCAGCAACGGGTGACCGCCCGGGCGTTACCAAAGGACAGCAATGGATTAAGACGGGTGGAAATCTGGAGCTTCTGGACACGCCAGGGATACTATGGCCGAAATTCGAGGATCAGGATGTAGGCTACCGTCTGGCGGTAACCGGTGCGATCAAGGAAGAGATCCTGAATATTGAGGATATCGCTTTTTTTGCAGTGAAGTATCTGGTCAAGGATTATGGAGCAAGCTTCCAGGAGCGTTTTGGAATCGAGAAGCTTCCTGAGGATCTGGAGAATCCAGACGAAATTGTTGCTGTTATGGAAGCTGTCGGCCGTAAACGGGGTTGTCTAATCAGCGGTGGCCGGGTGGACCTGGAGAAGGCTTCACGCCTATTGCTGCATGATCTGCGGGCGGGGAAGCTGGGACGGTTTACACTGGAGACACCTTAAATACAGAATCATGAGGAATGGAAGAACCATCCGAGTCATTGGGGTGGTTTTTTGTTATGCAAGCGTGAATGAATGGTCCTGAAATTGGAAGGGGTATTTTGAGCAAAAAGTGGGATGACCAGGGCGTATTCTTATGATAAGCTGGCTTGTACAAGGAATGGGAATTTAGAATTGGTGGTGGAGGAACAGTGAGTTCAATAGATATGTTAAGCTACGAAAAGGGATGCTGGGAGCAGGATTACCGGAGAATAGCAGGCGTTGATGAGGTAGGAAGAGGCTGTCTGTTCGGCGATGTGGTAGCGGCTGCGGTGATTTTACCGGAAGGCCTCATTATAGAGGGTGTTGATGATTCTAAGAAGCTAACAGCGAAAAAGCGGGAGAACCTGTTCGAGCAGATTATGGAGCAGGCGTTGGCGGTAGGTGTAGGTCATGTCGACTCAATGGTCATAGATGAGATCAATATCAAGCAGGCTTCCAGGCTGGCGATGAAAAAGGCGGTAGAAGGTCTGGGTAGTACTCCTGACTATATGCTGATCGATGCAGAAAAGGTAGATCTTCCCTTGCCACAGCGTTCGATTATCAAAGGGGATGCCAATAGCCAGTCTATTGCCGCTGCTTCTATAGTGGCCAAGGTAACACGTGACCGGCTGTGCGAAGGCCTGTGGGAAGAGTTATATCCGGACTACGGTATTAAAATACATAAAGGTTATGCGACTAAACTGCATAGAGAACAGATCCTGGCTCTGGGACCGACTCCCATGCACCGCCGCAGTTTTCTGGGGAGAATTCTATCGGATGAACTGACATTGTTTTAAGATGAAAGAGACGGATAGATACAACGCTTCCTATTATATAAGTTGTTATGATAACTGCACTGAAGAGGAGCTTAGATCAAGGGGCTATCTTATAAAAAGCTTAAAAATACCGATATAAATGAAAAGATATATACGAAAGGAGGGGAGATAGGCATGAACATCGGATCTTTGATTCGCGGATTACTTGGAGACAATAAACCGGGTGAGCCCAAGGCGGTAGAGCTAAAGGAAGGGCAGGTGGTCCGCGGTGTGGTGCTCAGTGTGTCGGATTCCGGCAAAGAGGCAGTAGTACAGATTCAAGGTACTCCTGTCCGTGCGGAGCTGGAGACACCGCTGCAGCCTGGACAAACGTTGAATTTGCAGGTTGCTCCTCCGGGAGAAGGCGGCTTGCCCGTATTAAAACCGGTCTCCTCCGGTGAGGCAGCATTGGCTTCGCCGCAAAGTATGGGGGAAGCACTTGAATCGCTGGGACTTACAGATTCCAAGGCAGGAAAGGAAATCATTCAGGCTATGGTATCTGGCGGCGTCGCTCTGACCAAGGAAACAGCAGCGAAGCTGGATGCAGTAATGAATACTAAACCGCCAAATATTCCAGTGTCAGAGTGGCTGGAGGCGGCAGTCATTTCGGTAAAACGTGGACTTCCTGTCACGGCGGAAAGTGTGAAAGGTCTACAGCAAGCGGTGTTCGGGCCTAAGCTGCATCAGCTTGTAGCTCAGCTTGAAACGGCGATCGGCCAATGGGCTCAGCAGGAAAACGATGCTGCGGGTGGAAATACTGCTTCACCGAATACCTCCACTCCGCCTGCCTCGGCTGTTATTCCAGGAGCAGCGACTCCTCCTGCAGCAGGAACACCTGTGAACGGAGGCGCTGCGACTTCTTTGGCAGCAGAAATCCCCGGAAACGGAAATTCGGCGGCTCCTGTTAATACTGCAGCAAATCAAGTTGCTGCAGTTAAAGTAAGTGGGACGGATGTAGCAGCGGTGCTAGCGGCTGCATCCGATTCAGCATTGGCTATTGAAGGGGCTGACGTTCCCGGAACGCCTTCTGGTGGCATTGTGAAAACCATGCAGCCTGCCGGGAACGAAGCTGCAGCAGTGGCGGTCAATACATCTGCTGATGCTGCGGAACCATCGGCTGCGGCCTTTGCTGGCCAAACAGGGACCGCTCCTGCTTCGCTGGATGGAGAAGTGGGTGCTGCTGATGCAGGCCCTGCACTAAAGACAGACAACACTCCAAAGGCTGGTAATGTCCAGCCTGCCGCAGCGGGATCTGGAGCCGCAGCGGGTAATCCTTCTGCAGAGCAGGCAGAAGGGACTGATGTTCGTTCCGGTACGCAGCCGGAACGAACGGCATTGCCAGCAGCAGAGAACTCTGCTGGCAAAGGTACCGCCCTGCTCGCGAAGCTGCAGGGCGTGCTCACCGAGCTGCGCGGCACACTGCCGCAGCTTGCTTCTGCCCCGCCCGCTGACGCGGCGGGACAAGTCCCTGCCCCAGCGGCCGCACAGCCGCCGCAGGGCACTACAGCCCCGCCAGCAGCGGCGGGGCAAGAGCCAGCCCCCGCGCCTGCAGGGCAGCGCGGGGAAGGACCGTCTGCGGCTGCGGCGCAGCAGACGGTTACCGCAGCCGCCCGCGACATGGAGTCGTGGGTGGGGCGGGTGCTGAAGCTGCTCGGTGCGGAGCACGAGCAGCAGGCCGTCCGCGGCGGCGGGCATGCCGCCGCTGAGGTGCGGGCCGCGGCAGGGCCGGCAGCCGCGGCAGGGCGTGAGGCAGCGCTGCCTCAGGCGGCGCTGGCGAGTGCTGCTATCGGCGATGATACGGCTGCCGATACGCTGAAAGGCGTGCTGCTGCAGGTGCTGGGCAGCAGCGAAGTGCCGCCCGCGGTCAAGGAAGCCGCGGGCCAGCTGGTGCAGCAATTGACAGGGCAGCAACTGCTCCTGAATACGGATCGGACGGCTCCGTTTGCACAAGTAACGATGTTCCTGCCGCTACACGGTCCGGACGGGCAGGAAACAGCTTCTGTCCATATCCAGTCGAGACGGGGCCGTAAGGGCGAACTCGATGCATCGAACTGCCGCCTGTGGTTTGACCTGGATATGAAGCAGCTGGGACAGACACTGGTAGATGTGCAGGTGGTGGACAGAATCGTAAGTCTGAAGCTGCATAACGATACACCATGGGTATTAGAGCTGCTTGAAGAACGTAAGGATGAAATTGGAGCAGCAGTGGAATCGATCGGCTATCAGCTGTCCAGCTTGAGGACAGAACCCCTCCCGCAGCCTAGTGCGGCATCTGCAGCCACTGCGGGCGGCGCGGGCAGACTGGCAGACTATGTGCCTGATTCCTACAAAGGAGTGGATTACCGCATATGAGTGAGTCCGCCGATGAAATTTCTCAAAACCTGAAAAAAGCGGTTGCTCTTAAATATTCGCCCGGTCAAAGTGAAGCGCCGGTCGTAGTCGCCAAAGGACAAGGTGCGGTAGCAGATAAGATTCTGCAGATGGCGAAGGATAGCGGGGTTGCTGTCCAAGAGGATGCTGCCCTGGTAGAAGTCCTCTCCAAGCTTGACCTGGACCAGCAGATTCCTCCACAGCTCTACCAGCTGGTAGCGGAAATTCTTAGCTTTGTTTACCAGAGTGACCGCTCTGCGGGAGAACGGAGGCAGATGTGAGTGAGGTTTCGTCTGAAGAACCCTATACCCGCAAGCAAAAAGGTGCTGATGGCGAGAAAGCCGCTCAACAATACCTAACTGCCCAAGGTTACCGGATCATAGAATGTAACTGGCGCTGCCGCAGCGGGGAACTGGATATAATTGCTGAATACGGTGAAGTGCTTGTTTTTATTGAAGTGCGGAGTCGCAGTGGAAGTCCTCTTCAGGGTACCCCGGAAGAATCTGTGGATGAGCGGAAGATTCGTCAGGTGCGTGCGACCGCCCAGGTATACATGCATATGAAGAATGCATATGAACGCCGGGTCTCTTTTGACGTCATCACGGTGATGCTGAATGAGGGTAGGAGTATTGCATCGCTGCATCATATACGGGAGGCTTTTTGAAAGTTTTTATACATTTTGTTGACTTTTCAAACATACAGTCTTGACATACCCTCCGTACTATGGGTCATTTCTCCAAGGAAATGGGTAAACATTATTGTAACTTTTAATGCCACCATGAGGAGGGCTGTCCGAGTGAGCAATCAACCGTTGGATATACAGGTGAATTTTACTTGCCAATATTGTAACACCAAAATTGCAGTAGAGCTTGGCGGAGAGCCTGTGTCCGTTATTTGCTGCAGCAAGTGTAACAAGACCTTTACCGTTATGCGGCCAGCCATAGCGGAGGAGATTTTGATTGATTGGGAAAATGAAGCATTATTCCAAAAAATCCGGGCCGAAAAAACCCAGAGCAGCAATAGCAGCCTTTTGTCGCTAGTCATCCGGGTGATTGAACTGCTGACCTGGCGCGACAAAGGAAACGGGCAGGTAGAAGCCATCAAAGAGATGCGGCACTGGCTTATAGAGCATGAGGAAGTGCCTCCGCTAGCGGAGTTGATTAAGCTGGATACGAACAGTCAGCGTTCTTCCAAACGGAACTGGAACGATTGAAGTGTTCGTAGAAGCTATTTCTGAGTACAGAAGAAGGGGATAGGGATGTCAAATATTTTTTTTACCTCAGATCAACATTTTGGGCATAAACTGATTATTGATTTTGAGTCCCGTCCCTTTGGCAGTGTGGAAGAAATGGACCGGGTGATGATCGAGAAGTGGAATTCTGTGGTCGGTACAGAAGATACAGTCTTTCACTTGGGGGATTTTTCTTTCTTGAACCTGGAAAAAACACGGGAGATTGTATCTGCTCTCAATGGCTATAAAATCCTGATTCTAGGCAATCATGACCGCAGCCGAGGCCGGAACTGGTGGCTTGAAGCCGGATTTAATGAAGTCAGTGAGTATCCTGTAATATATAAAGATTTCTTTTTTCTTTCACACGAACCCATGTATATGAATAAGCATATGCCTTACGTAAATGTGCACGGCCACATTCATAGCCAGAAGTATGAGGGGAAGAATTATTTCAACATTTGCGTAGAACACTGGGACTATACCCCTTTATCTTTTGCCCAAATCAGAGATTATGTTGTGGTGAATGAGGAAGGATAACGAAATTTTTGTATTTCGAAGCTTGCATACTTATGTAATTTGGGGCAATATCCCTTTTCATATCGGTAACCCTTGATTAAGCCCATGGAATATAAGTATACTAAGGATAAAAGAATAACCGGAAATTGAGGAAGCACCCTTTTTCTTGAATTTAGTCCGCCCGTCATGGGCGTATTTCAAGAGAAGAGGTGTTTTTGTTATGTATGGGAAAATGCACAGTGCGTGCCTGTATGGGATAGAGGGTGTCATGATTGGTGTGGAAATTGATCTGGCCAATGGTCTGCCGCAGACGAGCATCATTGGGTTGCCTGATTCGGCGATCCGGGAAGCTGTAGAGAGAGTACGTGCCGCCGTCAAAAATTGTGGTTACCGTTATCCGCAGCAGCGGGTCACCATAAATTTGGCTCCAGCTGACCTCCGTAAGGAAGGATCTGCATTCGATCTTGCCATTGCTCTTGGTATTTTGACTACAAGCGGGCAATTGGATATGCCTGAAGCGGAACAACTGTTATTAATTGGTGAGCTGGCGCTGGACGGAAGTTTGCGGCCCGTTACCGGAGTGCTGTCTATGGTAGAAGCAGCTCGCCGCAACGGCATGAAGGGTGTACTCGTTCCGAAAGGAAATGCCGCCGAAGCGTCATTAATCAGCGGAATGACCGTATATGCAGCGGAGCATTTACGACAGCTGACGCCACCGGATGCAGATAGGGAGCTATTAACTGTTCGCCCCTTATCTACTTTTTCTTCGCAACTGGGTGAGCTTCCTTTTCCAGTTACGGTTAGTACAAGCCAGATTGAAAAAGACTGCCCACCAGTTAAAGTGCTATCTCTAAATCATCTTAGATTCATTCCTGAATATGCGCACACTGATTCAGGAAGCTCCGAAGTGAATATGATGGCGGAGGACTATAGTGATGTTCTCGGGCAGAATCATGTGAAGCGCGCCTTGATGATAGCTGCTGCCGGGATGCACAATATTGTTCTGATGGGACCGCCGGGAACGGGAAAGACCATGCTGATCAAACGGCTTCCAGGCATACTTCCGGAACTTGATAATAATGAGTCGCTGGAGGTGACCAAAATCTTCAGTTCCGCAGGCAAATTGAAGGAAGCGAACAGCGGATTATTGCGCAGCCGCCCGTTTCGTTCCCCCCATCATACGATCTCAGCTGCAGGACTGATCGGTGGCGGGGGGATTCCCAAGCCGGGAGAGGTGAGCCTGGCACATCGAGGTGTTCTCTTTTTGGACGAGCTGCCCGAGTTCTCCCGCAATGTGCTTGAAGTACTCCGTCAGCCCCTTGAGGATGGAGTGGTAACGATCAGCCGCGCCCGGGCTGCATTTACATTTCCGGCACAATTTTTACTCGCATGTTCAATGAATCCTTGCAGCTGTGGATATTTAGGGAGCATAGGGACGACGAAGCGATGCACCTGCAGTCCGGCAAAGATCGCCCAATACCGCGGCAAAATTTCCGGACCGCTGCTGGACCGGATTGATATGCAGGTGGATGTTCCCCGTCCGAGAGACTGGGAGGAGCAGGGGGCCTCGATATCTTCGTCGGAGATGCGCACCGAGGTTCTTAAGGTACAAGCTATTCAAAAGGAACGTTACAGAGGTCTGCCGATCTCATGGAACAGCGAGCTTTCAGGGACTGCTCTGCGCCGTTATGCAAGGCTTCAAAAAGACGGGAGACAATTACTGAATGATATTCTGGAAAGTCTCGGCTTAAGTATGCGGGCGCATGACCGGATCATTAAGCTGGCCCGTACTATTGCTGATCTTGAAGGTGCAGCAGATATCGGTTCATCCCATCTTGCCGAAGCTGTCCAATACCGTAATTTGGATAGGCAAGTTGTAGTAGATGAGTGATTCTGTAAGTTTACAGAGCCTCACAGTTTACCTATACAAACAAGCCGTCCGGGAGACCGGACGGCCTGTGCTATGTTAACGAGATGTGCAATTAGTGCTTACAGCACATTCAACTCGACGGCAATGTTACCGCGGGTTGCGCGGGAGTAAGGGCACGCTCCATGAGCAGCTTCTACCAATTGTGCTGCGGTCTCTTTATCGACGCCTTTAACCAGGACATCCATCTTAACGGCGATACCGAACCCGCCATCCTCAACTTTTCCGAAACTGACGGTAGCCGTGACTTCACTGCCTTCGATTTTTACTTTTCCCATACGGGCTACCATGTTCAGTGCGCTGTCGAAGCAAGCGGAATAGCCAGCTGCGAACAGCTGCTCCGGATTGGTGCCTTCGCCGCCGGCACCGCCCATTTCACGTGGAGTGCTGATGTTGAGATTCAGTTTTGGGCTTTCGGATTCTATATATCCATTTCTTCCGCCTACTGCTTTTACTGTGGTTTCGTACATTTTCTGTTGGATAGTCATCATTATTAATCTCTCCCGTTCATTTGCTAATGTATTGTACACAATTTAATTTAACACAATAAAAATAATAGTCAATATATTTTTTGCTATTAACATGATATTAATTAGAAATTGTGATAAAATAATGTCACAAAGGCAGGTGAAGAAGATATGCAAGAGACAACTACAACCCCCGAGCTGCTGCTTGAGAATCAATTGTGTTTTACCATTTATGCCTGTTCACGTGAATTCACAAAGCTATACCAGCCACATCTGGACAAGATTGGACTAACGTATTCCCAATACCTTGTAATGCTTGTACTGTGGGAACGACACCAGTGTACAGTTAAAGAGCTGGGAGAAGCGCTTTTTTTGGATTCAGGCACATTAACGCCGCTGCTGAAGAGGTTGCAGGCTGCCGGTCTGATTCTTCGCGAACGATCACTTCAGGATGAACGGAAGGTACTGATCTCCTTAACCGAACAGGGTAAGGCTCTACGGGGTGAAGCAGCATGCATCCCCGGAAAAATGGCGGAAGGTACGATGTTATCGGCAGATGAATTTGTGGGTCTGCTGGGGCAATTCAAGGACCTGCTTGCCCGTGTACACGAAGCCAATACCAATGCCGTAAAATAGCTTGTTTATGTAAAGTCAATGCAATCGTTCGCATTCCGGCATGAAATCGAGCGAAAATGTATGTATAAATCATGAAAGTTTTTAAGGAAAGCGTTTTTAAAACATGTTACAATATTCTGGGTTTCATATTATGGCGCTGGGCGGAAATCGGTTCAAAACGATATTTTCGTCCCGGATGTCATAGACAGAAACCTGTGCCGATTTCAAATGATTCCGGCACGGGTATTCTGTATGTACCGGGATATTACTATATTTTACCGGTCTGGACCCGGCTTTGGACAATCAAAACGGAAAGCGGAATGGCAGCAGGCTGCCTGCTTCGCCACCGCAATACTTTAGGAGGCTTCCGGTATGAATATCCACGAGTATCAGGGAAAAGAAGTACTTAAGAAGTACGGCGTGGCCGTACCGAACGGAAAAGTAGCTTATACAGTGGAGGAAGCGGTAGAAGCCGCAGCGTCGCTGAGTACCCCGGTTGTAGTGGTCAAAGCGCAGATTCATGCTGGCGGACGCGGCAAAGCCGGAGGCGTAAAGGTCGCCAAAACAAGCGAAGAGGTTCGTGCATATGCGGAAGAGATTCTCGGAAAGACGCTGATTACCCATCAGACCGGGCCGGAAGGTAAGGTAGTAAAACGGCTGCTGATTGAGGAAGGCTGTCAGATTGTAAAAGAATACTATATTGGACTTGTTGTTGACCGTGGCTCCGGCCGTGTGGTGATGATGGCATCGGAGGAAGGCGGAACTGAGATTGAAGAGGTTGCGGCTACGCATCCTGAAAAGATTTTCAAGGAGATTATTGATCCGGCGGTAGGATTGCAGACGTTTCAAGCCCGGAAATTAGCGTACAGTATTGCGATCCCAACAGAACTGGTTAATAAAGCTGTCAAGTTCATGCAAGCGCTCTATTTGGCTTTTGTGGATAAGGATTGCTCCATTGCTGAGATTAATCCTCTCGTGGTTACGGGGGATGGAAACGTTATGGCACTTGATGCGAAGCTGAATTTCGATTCCAATGCCTTGTTCCGGCATAAGGATATTCTGGAGCTGCGTGACCTGGACGAAGAGGATGCGAAGGAGATTGAAGCTTCCAAATTCGATCTGAGCTACATCGCCCTGGACGGCAACATTGGATGCATGGTGAACGGTGCCGGACTGGCCATGGCCACGATGGATATTATCAAATACTATGGCGGTGAGCCGGCTAACTTCCTGGATGTAGGGGGCGGTGCCACCACCGAAAAGGTTACTGAGGCATTCAAAATTATTTTGTCCGATGACAAAGTAAATGGAATATTCGTCAATATTTTCGGCGGAATCATGCGTTGTGATGTTATCGCCAGCGGAGTAGTTGAAGCTGCAAGACAGCTTGGACTGACCAAGCCGCTTGTTGTCCGTCTTGAAGGCACCAATGTTGCACTGGGCAAGCAGATTCTTGCCGGGTCTGGGCTGAATATCGTAGCTGCGGATTCCATGGCGGATGGAGCCCGTAAGATTGTAGCTCTTGTGTAAAGACAATTCTAAGTAGGGATGTGACTATAGATGAGCATTCTTGTAGATAAAAATACGAAGGTCATCACGCAAGGGATCACAGGCTCGACCGGCTTGTTCCATACCAAGGGAGCCCTGGATTACGGTACCCAGATGGTAGGCGGGGTTACCCCGGGCAAAGGTGGGACCACTGTCAATATTACTTTGGACAATGGCAGTGAGGTCAGTCTGCCAGTATTCGATACGGTTGTAGCTGCCAAGACAGCTACGGGTGCAACGGCAAGTGTAATTTATGTGCCGCCGGCTTTTGCTGCGGACTCAATCATGGAGGCAGTGGATGCCGGGCTTGAGCTGGTCATCTGTATTACTGAAGGAATCCCAGTGCTGGATATGGTAAAAGTTTCACGCTATATGGAAGGACGCCCTACCGTACTGATCGGCCCTAACTGTCCGGGTGTCATTACACCAGGGGAGTGTAAAATAGGCATCATGCCGGGATATATTCATATGCCTGGTTACGTGGGAGTTGTGTCCCGCAGTGGAACGCTTACCTATGAAGCGGTACACCAGTTGACTGAGCGCGGAATCGGACAGTCTTCAGCAGTCGGTATTGGTGGTGACCCTGTAAAAGGTTCGGAGTTCATCGATATTTTGAAGCTGTTTAATGAGGATCCTGGAACCAAGGCTGTTATTATGATCGGAGAGATCGGTGGTACAGCGGAAGAGGAAGCGGCGGAGTGGATCAAAGAGCATATGACCAAGCCAGTTGTCGGCTTCATTGGAGGTGTAACCGCGCCTCCGGGTAAACGGATGGGGCACGCCGGAGCTATTATTTCTGGTGGGAAGGGGACGGCCAGCGAAAAGATTGCTGTACTGGAATCCTGCGGTATTAAAGTTGCGCCAACTCCAGCCGAAATGGGCTCTACCCTTGTGAGCGTTCTGGAAGAACGCGGCATTCTGAACGCTTTTACGACTCACTGATATTTCACAATACATTTGCGTCCAGATTAGGTATAATCAGCTTATAAGGTAAGCAACCTTTTGTTCTCTTTCATGGGGATAAAAGGTTGCTTTTTTGGCGTTCAGCCTTTTTTTACAAGGAGAATTCCTGCTATACCTTACCTCAGGTGGGATGGCTTATTTTATTTAGAAGGCTTGCCTTCATCTAAAGGAGAGAAGTACATATGGAAAGACGCGGACTGTTGATCGGATTGAATGAAGTAGAGGGTGTTGGCTGGAAAACCATCGACAGAATTCTCCAAGCGGGACTTTTGACGGAAAATGCATTTTTGTGTAGCTATGAGGATTGGGTAAAAGCGGGGATCCCTGCGAAAATTGCTCAGAAGCTCGCTGCTGATTTTAATGAAGAATGGATTTGTACCCGCTGCAATTTAATGAAGGAAAGCGGTGTAGAGGCGGCTACTCTGTTGGATGAAGATTATCCGGAGCGACTTAAAGAAACGCCGCAGCCCCCTTGGGTGTTGTATTACAGAGGCAATCTGAAGCTCGCTTCCTGTCCTTCAATCGCAATGGTTGGAACCCGTGTGCCAACGGCCTATGGGCGTAAGGTTGGTGAAATGCTGGCTTCAGAGCTAAGTGCGGCAGGCTTCACAGTGGTAAGTGGACTTGCCCGGGGCATTGACAGTGTCTGTCATGAAGCTGCGCTGGGGAGCAAAGGCGGTACCGTTGCTGTGGTTGCTACAGGACTCGACAGGATATATCCTCCGGAGAATAGGGAGCTGGAGCGGCAGATTTCGCGTGAAGGCCTAGTACTCAGTGAGTATCCGCTGGGAACCAAAAGCCATCCCGGACTTTTCCCTCAGCGGAATCGAATTATTGCGGGACTTACACTGGGAACGCTGGTTGTCGAAGCGGATGCCCGGAGTGGCTCACTGATTACCGCTGACGCCGCCCTTGAAGCCGGGAGAGATGTATTTGCCGTACCGGGACCGATTACTTCACCCAAAAGCCGGGGAGCACTAGACTTAATTAAGCAAGGGGCAAAACTCGTAACCGGAGCCTCTGATATTATTGAAGAATACCTGTCGCACGTGCCTTCAAAGTCTATAGGAGATACAGAAAAGGCCGTTTTGCAGCCGGTAGGGGAAGACAGGCTCAGGGAAAAGAAATTGACAAGTGAGGAGTCTCACCTATACCATATACTGCATCAAGGCCCTTTTACACTGGATGAGCTGCTGCTCAGAACGGGATGGGATTTTGGACATTTGCATTCAGTTCTGTTATCTTTAATCATAAAAAAAGCGGTATCACAATTACCAGGGGCAATTTATAAGGTAATTTAATATAGAAGGAACACTTTTAGGAGGAACAACCTATGGCGGAAGCATTGGTTATTGTCGAATCGCCGGCAAAAGCGAAGACAATTGGCAAATATTTAGGAAGTAAATATATCGTAAAGGCTTCTATGGGACATATCAGGGATTTGCCGAAGAGTCAGATTGGTGTAGAAGTGGAAAATGACTTCAATCCCAAGTATATTACGATCCGCGGTAAGGGTTCGATTTTAAAGGAACTTAAGGACGCCAGCAAAAAAGTGAAAAAAGTCTATCTGGCGGCTGACCCGGACCGCGAAGGTGAAGCCATTGCCTGGCATCTGGCGCATGCGCTGGATCTGGACAACACACAGGAATGCCGGGTCGTTTTTAATGAGATTACGAAGCAGGCTGTAAAAGATGCCTTCAAGACACCGCGCAAGATTAATATGGATCTGGTTAATGCTCAACAGGCACGGCGTATTCTGGATCGTCTGGTCGGCTACAAGATTAGCCCGCTATTATGGAAGAAAGTCAAAAAGGGTTTGTCCGCCGGCCGTGTGCAATCTGTTGCCGTCAAAATCATTATGGACCGCGAGAATGAAATTTCGGCATTTGTACCTACGGAATATTGGAGTATTACCGCGAAGCTGGGCATTCGGGATTCACTCTTCGAAGCCAAGTTCCACAAACTGAATGGTGAAAAGAAAGAACTTGGTCAGGAAAGCGATGTTCAGGAAGTCCTGAAAGCAATCAAAGATGCTGCCTTCAAGGTAAGTGAAGTAAAAGAGAAAGAAAGACAACGGCATCCTTCCGCACCTTTCACAACGAGCTCCCTGCAGCAGGAAGCAGCACGAAAGCTGGGCTTCCGCGCAGCCAAAACCATGTCTGTGGCTCAGCAGCTGTATGAGGGTGTTGAGCTCGGCAAAGAAGGAACGGTCGGTTTGATCACTTATATGCGTACCGACTCCACTCGTCTATCCGTAACCGCGCAGGATGAAGCCAAGGAATTGATCCTATCCAAATACGGTGAGAAATTCGTCCCTGAGACACCTCGTCAGTATTCCAAAAAAGCCGCCGGATCACAGGATGCACATGAAGCTATCCGCCCTACCTCCGCACTTCGTGAGCCTGAGATGGTTAAAGAATACATGAGCCGTGACCAATTCCGGCTGTATAAGCTGATATGGGAGCGGTTTGTTTCCAGTCAGATGTCTTCTGCAGTTCTGGATACGCTCTCGGTAGATATTACCGCAGGTGCTGCCGTGTTCCGGGCCGTCGGTTCCAAAGTGTCTTTTGCGGGTTTTATGAAGGTATATGTCGAAGGCAATGATGACGGAACTACGGATGAAGAAAAGTATTTACCTCCGCTCAAAGCGGGCGATGACCTGGTTAAACATGAGATTGAGCCGAAGCAGCATTTCACACAGCCGCCTCCGCGATACACAGAGGCACGTCTGGTCAAAACGTTGGAAGAGCTGGGAATAGGGCGTCCAAGTACTTATGCCCCTACACTGGAAACGATCCAAAAGCGTGGTTATGTGGCGATTGAAGAGAAGAAGTTCATGCCGACAGAACTTGGAGAATTAATCATCGAGCAGATGGAACAGTTTTTCCCTGAGATTCTGGATGTAGAATTCACGGCGCATATGGAAGGCGATCTTGACCATGTTGAAGAAGGCGCGGAGGATTGGGTAAAAGTATTATCTGAATTCTACACTTCCTTTGAGAAGCGGCTGGTGTTTGCTGAGGAAGAAATGAAGGAAATTGAAATTGAAGATGAAGTGTCGGATGAGCTGTGTGAGAAATGCGGCAAACCGATGGTATATAAGCTTGGTCGGTTCGGTAAGTTTCTGGCTTGCTCCGGATTCCCGGATTGCCGGAACACCAAGCCGATTGTCAAGGATATTGGGGTAAGTTGTCCGAAGTGTCATGAAGGTAAAGTCGTAGAGCGCCGTAGTAAAAAAGGCCGTGTCTTCTATGGCTGCGATCAATACCCTGGCTGTGATTTTGTATCGTGGGACAGACCATCCATTAAACCATGCCCTGTCTGCGGCTCCTGGATGATTGAGAAGCGTAATAAGCAGGGGACAAAGCTCCAGTGCACTTCTTGCGATCATACCGAGGCTGTACTTGAAGGCGAAGAACTGGCAGAATAAATGCTCTACAGGAGGAAAGGAAATTGACAGAATTAGCTAAGGTTACAGTAATAGGGGCCGGCCTCGCAGGGAGCGAAGCGGCCTGGCAGATAGCTTCCCGGGGGGTTCCGGTTAGATTATATGAGATGAGACCTGTTGTGAAGACTCCTGCGCATCATACCGATCAATTTGCAGAACTGGTATGCAGCAACTCGTTGCGTGCCAATGGACTGGGTAATGCGGTTGGGGTGCTTAAGGAAGAAATGCGGCGTCTGGATTCACTGGTGCTGGGTGCAGCCGACCGTCACGCAGTTCCTGCTGGCGGAGCACTTGCTGTTGACCGTGATGGATTCTCCGGTGAAATTACTGCCAAACTGCACAATCATCCCCTAGTAGAAGTCATAAATGAAGAACTTACGCATATACCGGAGGAAGGGATCGTTGTGGTTGCGACCGGCCCGTTGACTTCTCCGGCATTATCCGCCGAGATCAAAGGCCTGTTAGGTGAAGAGTACTTTTACTTCTATGATGCCGCCGCTCCGATCGTGGAAAAGGATACCATCGACATGAGCAAGGTATATCTGGCCTCCCGTTATGATAAAGGTGAGGCGGCTTATCTGAACTGTCCGATGACGGAAGAGGAATTTGACCGTTTTTATGATGCGCTAATTTCTGCAGAGACTGCAGCAATCAAAGATTTTGAGAAAGAGATTTATTTTGAAGGCTGTATGCCGATTGAAATCATGATGAAGCGCGGCAAACAGACTGCCTTGTTCGGACCCATGAAACCGGTGGGGCTCTTGAATCCTCATACAGGTAAACTTCCTTACGCGGTTGTACAGTTACGTCAGGATAACGCTGCCGGAACGCTTTATAATCTGGTTGGCTTCCAGACACATCTGAAGTGGGGCGAGCAGAAACGGGTATTCTCACTGATTCCGGGCCTGGAGAATGCCGAGTATGTCCGCTATGGAGTAATGCACCGTAATACATTTATTAATTCTCCGAAGCTCTTGCATCCTACCTATCAAATGAAGGGCCGGGAAAGACTTTTTTTTGCTGGTCAAATGACGGGGGTTGAAGGTTACGTAGAGTCCGCTGCATCGGGGCTGATTGCTGGCGTGAATGCAGCGAGGGCAGCGCTTGGGGATGAAGGCCTCATCTTCCCTCAGGAGACCGTGCTGGGCAGTATGCCTGCTTACATCACGTCTGCCGATCCGGAACATTTTCAGCCGATGAATGCCAATTTTGGTCTATTGCCCAAGCTTGCGCAAAGAATCCGCAGCAAAAAAGAAAAAAATGAGTTTCTTGCTCATCGTGCCCTGGATAGTCTCGCCGCGTACGCCGCTCATACGGGCCTTCCGCACAATGAACTGGAGAATGCGGATCAGACTTCTCAATAAAAGAAGATATGCAGCAAAACTCATAAAGCTTAGGGTTATGCTTTCGAAGCAAGTTTTGTACGTAGATGATCCCTGGCAGTAACGCTCACAAAACTTTTAGGAGGTTGCTTAAATTATGTTACCTAGCTTTCATGCAACTACAATTTGTGCGGTGAGACATAATGGCCATGCGGCAATAGCCGGAGATGGCCAGGTTACATTTGGCGAGAGTGTTATTATGAAAACAACGGCCAGAAAGGTACGTCGTTTATATAGGGGGCAGGTTATCGCCGGCTTTGCGGGATCCGTGGCGGATGCGATTACGTTGTTCGAGAAGTTCGAGGGTAAGCTGGAGGAGCATCATGGAAACTTACAGCGTGCGGCAGTAGAACTGGCCAAGGATTGGCGCCAGGACCGCATTTTGCGGAAGCTGGAAGCGCTGATGATTGTGATGGATAAAGAAGGTATGCTGCTGATTTCCGGAAATGGAGAAATTATTGAGCCGGATGATGATGTGCTTGCCATCGGTTCAGGAGGTAATTTCGCGCTCGCTTCAGGACGTGCTTTGAAACGGCATGCTTCCAATCTAAGCGCTGCAGAAATAGCCAAAGAAGCACTGACGATTGCATCCGAGATATGTGTGTATACCAATTCAAATATTATTGTCGAAGAACTGTAGGCACGGTGCCACAGAAAAGGGAGGAAGTCACAATGGTGAATCAATCGCTTACACCCCGGCAAATCGTAGCAGAACTAGATAAGTATATTGTAGGCCAGAAGCAGGCTAAGAAATCAGTGGCTGTTGCGCTCCGCAACCGTTATCGCCGCTCGCTGCTGTCTGAAGACCTGCGGGATGAGGTTGTCCCGAAGAATATTCTGATGATCGGACCTACTGGTGTCGGCAAGACTGAGATTGCACGGCGTCTGGCCAAGCTGGTCAATGCCCCGTTTATCAAAGTGGAGGCCACTAAGTTTACAGAGGTTGGTTACGTGGGTCGTGACGTAGAGTCAATGGTCCGTGATTTGGTGGAAACCTCTATTCGTATGGTGAAACTGGAGCGGACCGAGAAAGTAAAGGACCGCGCTGAAGAAATGGCCAATGACCGGATTGTGTCTATTCTGGTGCCTGGGGGATCCAAGAATAAATCACAACGGAATCCGTTTGAGATGATTTTTGGCGGTAACAACAGCGGAAGCGATGATACCAAAGAAGAAGCGGAGGATGGCAGTCTTAGTGAGCGCCGCCGTGGAGTCAAGTTCAAATTGCTTGCAGGACAGCTGGAGGACGACATCATCGAGGTGGATGTTGAGGATACGGCACCTAATATGCTTGACATGTTCGCTGGACAAGGTAATGATCAGATGGGTATGAACATGCAGGAAATGTTCGGCAGTCTTTTACCTAAGCGGACCAAGAAGCGCAAACTTCCGATCAGAGAAGCACGGAAAGTCCTGATCCAGGATGAAGCCGCAAAGCTGATCGATATGGATGATGTCATTCAGGAATCGGTATCACGCGCCGAACAGTCAGGGATTATATTTATCGACGAGATCGACAAAGTAGCCAGTCAAGGCAAAGGCTCGGGACCTGATGTATCCAGAGAAGGGGTACAGCGTGATATCTTGCCTATCGTTGAAGGTTCTACAGTAATGACCAAGTATGGTCCAGTTAAGACTGACTATGTATTGTTTATGGCTGCTGGAGCTTTTCATGTTGCCAAACCTTCTGACCTCATACCTGAGTTGCAGGGCCGGTTTCCAATCCGTGTGGAACTGAGCAGTCTGACACTTGAGGATTTTGTCTCTATTCTGACTGAACCGGAGAACGCTCTAACGAAACAATATGTCAATCTGCTGAGAACGGAAAATATCGAAGTTCAGTTTCAGCAAGAAGCGATTTATGAGATCGCTAGGATTGCAGCCTCAGTAAACCAGAATATGGAGAATATAGGTGCGCGTAGACTGCATACTATTTTAGAGAAACTGCTGGAAGACCTATCTTTTGAAGCTCCTGAGCTTACTTTGGATACAATGGTCATTACTCCAGAGTACGTTCGTGAAAAATTGGTAGGAATCGCACAGGATCGCGACTTAAGCCAATATATCCTGTAGTACATTGAGACTTGGGACAATTCAAATTTA
This sequence comes from Paenibacillus sp. P32E, assembly GCF_001909085.1. Taxonomy (NCBI): domain Bacteria; kingdom Bacillati; phylum Bacillota; class Bacilli; order Caryophanales; family Paenibacillaceae; genus Paenibacillus; species Paenibacillus sp. P32E. Next base: position 164,878 of record NZ_LVYY01000057.1, read on the forward strand.
GGTATTTGGAATTAGCTATATACAAAATGCCCCCTTAATCGGGGGTATTTATGTAATTATATGTTAAAAATAGTCATATCATGGCATTGAAAAGTAAAAAAATAGAAAAAACATGCTATAAGCCCTCTCTTTTCAGAAAAGATAGGGCTTATTTCTTATTGTAATAATATACAAATTCTAAGAGAATCAATGTATATGAGATTGACATTATTTTTGTCCATCGACAACTTTCGACCTATATTCGGCAAGTGTGGAAGAATTTTAGCTTTTTTTGTCGAATCAAGCAGGAATTCGTAAGGCGTTTGTGGAATTCTTTTCATCACAAAGGTTTTGGAAGGGGGATTTCCATTGGGTTTATTGAACAGTGTCAGTTTTCAAAGATTGCAGGGAGGCCTAGATGCCGCCACCAAACGACAAAGTGTTCTGGCTAATAATGTAGCCAACGTTGACACTCCTAATTTTAAACGCTCTGATGTCAATTTTGAGAGCTTTTTACAGCAACAGGAGAGTGGACTTCAGTCAACACTTAATGCGAAGGTGACAGATTCCCGGCACTTCCAATTCGGAACAAGTACTATAGTACCAGCAGCAGTAGTCAGTACAGATGAAACTACATCAATGAACAATAACGACAATAATGTGGATATGGATCGTGAGCAGGCGCTAAGCGCTGAGAATCAGCTCAGATACAATGCATATGTAGAGCAGTTGAACAGCCAGATTACAATGATGCGTACAGTGGTTGAAGGGAGATAATGAGAAATGAACTTTGGTAGCAGCTTTGGGATCAGCGCTTCAGCATTAACCGCCCAGCGCTTAAGAATGGATGTGATTTCCTCTAACATTGCAAATGCAGAGACAACAAGAGCCTCTGTGGTTGATGGAAAAGCCGTTCCTTACCGGCGAAAGATGGTTGTACTTGAAACAGCCCAGAATGACAGCTTCTCCAATATCCTGCATTCGAAAATGAATAGTGGTGGAAGCCAAGGGGTTAAGGTACAGTCCATCATTGAAGATTCATCACCACTGAAGCCGGTGTACAATCCGAGTCATCCGGATGCGGATGCCGATGGGTATGTGTACATGCCAAACGTGGATATCACCAAAGAAATGGTGGATATGCTGTCTACGACTCGATCCTATGAAGCTAACCTCACGATGCTGAATGCATCCAAATCCATGGTAAGCAAAGCGCTCGAAATCGGGCGGTAAAATAAAATATAAAACACACCAGGAGGGAAACAGTTGATACAAAATTTAAGTATCGGGGCGCAGGCAATCAAGCCGTTAGCTATGAAAACCCCAGCTGCTGAGTCAACAACCGTTGAAGGTTCAGGCCAGAGCTTTAGTTCTTATTTGCAGAATGCTTTGGATCAGGTAGCGGGTCAAGAACAGCAGGCAAAAGATATGAATAACAAATTCGTCCTGGGTGAAGTCAATGTTGATGAAGCAATGATTTCTTCCCAACAGGCATTGCTGAGTTTGCAGTTGACTACACAAGTCCGGAACAAAGTGATTGAAGCCTATCAGGAAATTATGAGAACTCAAATCTAAATAATCCTAGCTTAGTTTCGGATGGGGTGACACTGTGAATGAAAGATTTGCCCAGTACAGGGAAAAAATTACCCAGTATTGGAACAGATTCAGCGGTAAACAGAAAATATTATTTTTTTCCACACTGTTTATCATCATAATCATAATCGTAGTTTTATCGATGCAATTATCGAAGACGGAATACGAAGTGGCTTTTCAAGATTTAGATAGTACCGATTCAGCCGGAGTAATGAGTTACCTGGACACAGCTGGAGTTTCTTATCGCCTGAGTCCTGACGGTAAAAGCATCTCCGTCCCTAGTACAGATGCCGCCCGGGTCAAAGTGGACATTGGTTCCCAGGGGATTGTACAGGGGGGTTCAATCGGATACAAGGTTTTTGATGAATCATCGTCTATGATTGGTACAACGGACAGTGAATTTAATGTGAAGTACAACAATGCTTTGAATGGTGAAGTAGAGCAGCTAATGAGAAGAATGCAGGGCATTAAAGATGCCAAGGTTCTGATCAATCTGCCCAAGGAAACTGTTTTTGCCTCACAGGAGGATCAAGAGAAGGCTTCTGCTTCCGTGGTGCTTAGTTTTGACCCTGGATTTCGACCATCCCAGGAAAATATCGATGGTTACTTCAACCTTGTGAAGACTGCTGTGCCAAACCTGCCGATTGACAACATCACGATTGCCAATAATGAAGTTGAATTAATGCCAACGGCCAAAGGCGGGCAAGCGGGAGTTTCTAGTCAGGTTGAAGAAAATTTCACTCTCAAAAAGAAATTTGAAGAGGAAGTTAAAAAGAATGTAAAGCAGTTCCTGAGTACACTCACGGGTCCGGATAAAGTTGATGTTCTAGTCTTCTCCCAATTGAATTTTGATAAGGAGAACAGACAGGAGAAACTGGTAACGCCGGTAGATACGGAGAATATGAAAGGGATTGAGATCAGCTCGCAGATTATCAGCAATTCCTATTCAGGTAAAGGAAACACTACCGGAGGGGTTGCAGGTACAGGCTCTCAAGATGTCGCGGGTTATCCAGCGGATACAGGTTCAGGAAATTCTTCTTCTGAGGAGTCTTCGGAGACGAGAAACTTTGAAGTGAACCATATCACTAAGGATATTATTGCAAGTCCATATTCTGTTAAAGATTTAACCATAAATGTTGCGGTTGAACCACCTGCAGGACAAACAACTTTGGATGCTACTACTTCGGCAGCCATTCAGAACATTTTGGTGAATATCGTTCGGGCATCTCTTGCTGATTCTGGTGTCACTTATACAGACGCAGACTTAGCTAAAAAAGTTTCGGTATATTCCCAACAATTCGGAAGTACGGATGCTAATGCAGCTGCAGGCGGACTTGCAACATGGATGATTTGGGCTATTGCCGCCGCTGCTTTACTGGTTGGTGCAGGAGGCGGGTTCCTTATCTACCGCAGCCGTAAGAAGAAGGCAGAAGAAGAAGTGGAAGAAGATATTCCGCTTCAGATTCCTACCGAATTCCCATCGATTAATATGGAGAGCGTGACGAACGAAAGCCAGGTTCGTAAGCAACTGGAAAGTCTGGCGAAGAAGAAACCGGATGAATTCGTAAATCTGCTGCGTACATGGCTAGCAGACGAACAGAGGTGAAATAATGGCAAAAGCCGCTCAGCAGGTGCTTAGCGGCCGTCAAAAGGCGGCTATCCTGCTAATCACACTTGGGCCCGAGGTATCGGCGCAAATATTTAAACATCTGAGGGACGAGGAGATCGAACAGCTGACTCTGGAAATCGCCAATGTCCGCAAGGTAGACAGTTCGGAAAAAGAGTCCATTATGGCTGAGTTTCATCAAATCTGTCTCGCTCAGGAATATATATCGCAAGGCGGTATCAATTACGCCAAAGAGATTTTGGAGAAAGCGCTTGGCTCGACTAAGGCGATGGAGGTTATCAACCGCCTGACGGCAACACTTCAGGTACGGCCGTTCGATTTTGCCCGTAAGGCTGATCCGAACCAAATCCTGAACTTTATCCAGAATGAAAATGTACAGACGATAGCGCTTGTGTTGTCTTATCTGCAATTTGAACAGGCGGCATCCATTCTGTCTTCGCTTCCACAGGAGAAGCAAGCTGAAGTGGCCAGAAGAATTGCAATTATGGACAGCACCTCTCCTGAGGTAGTCACACAAATTGAGCGGGTGCTGGAGCAAAAGCTGTCTGCTACAGTAACGCAGGACTACACTAATGCCGGCGGTATAGAATCGATCGTCCAGATCCTGAATGGTGTTGACCGCGGTACAGAGCGCACGATTCTGGATTCACTGGAGATTCAGGATCCAGAGCTTGCCGAAGAAATCAAAAAACGGATGTTCGTGTTCGAGGATATCGTCAATGTGGACAATCGTTCGATCCAGCGAATTATCCGCGACATCGAAAATGCGGATTTGCAGTTGGCTCTCAAGGTGGCCAGCGAGGAAGTACGGGATGTTATTTTCCGCAACATGTCCAAGCGTATGGCCGAAACCTTCCGCGAGGAAATGGAATATATGGGTCCGGTACGGCTGCGTGATGTTGAGGAAGCTCAGACCCGCATCGTAGGCACGATCCGCAGACTCGAAGAATCAGGTGAAATAATCATCGCCCGTGGTGGAGGAGATGACATCATTGTCTAGGCTGATCAAACATTCACAATATGTTCCGGTTGATGTACTGAAACGGCTGGAACAAGCCAGACAGCATGCAGGTCTGGATGAGGAGCCCACTGCCTCTGATGAAGCGACAGGTGAGGTGCATATTCAGGACTCTGCCAAGGAAGCGGCGGAACAGGCCCGTAAGCAAATGCTGAAGGATGCACAGGAGTTTGCTGAAGGACAGGTCAGAAACGCAGCGCAGGAAGCAGAGAATATTGTGGAATCGGCTCGGACAGAGGCTGAAGAATGGTGGCGGCAGCGCAGGGAGCAGGATGAGCATCTTGTAGAGGCTGTCAAATCCGAGGCTTATCAGCAGGGTTATCAGGAAGGGCTTGCGCAGGCTGAACAGGAAATGTCGCTTAAGCTGGCTGAAATCATGGAGGAAGCAAGACAAGTCCTTCAGGATGCCTACCGCGCCAAAGAAGTTATTATTCAAGAGGCTGAGCCCTTTTTGGTAGAACTCAGCTGTGATATAGCTGAGAAAATTGTGGACAAGCAACTGACTGTGGAGCCGCAATTTGCAATGGATCTGATCCGCAAGAATCTTGCCCGCAAGCGCGAGCAGGGGCTGATCTCCCTATGTGTGTCACCTGCGCAGTTCTCCTTTGTGAATGCAGCTAGGGAAGAACTGGCTATGGCGGTTGATTCGCAGGCGGAACTGCAAATACTCCCTGATTCAACCGTTAGGGATCATGGTTGTGTAATCCGCTCATCTTTTGGCAGTATTGATGCACGAATTGATACACAGCTTGCCGAAATCAAAAAAGAACTGATTCGAATAGCACTGGATACCGATGAGAACAGAAATGGGGAAGAGGATGCTTGACAGCGGACGGTATAAGGAGCAATTGCGGAATTTTGACCCTGTCAGAATCAACGGGAAAGTCACCCAGGTGATTGGACTAATGGTCGAGTCGGAAGGGCCGGATGCCAGCATAGGTGATGTATGCTACATCTACCCGGCCAAAGGCAATAAGCCGCTACAGGCTGAAGTTGTTGGCTTTCGCGATAACAAGGTGCTGCTGATGCCGCTCGGAGAGCTGCAAGCCATCGGACCAGGCTGTGATGTGGTTGGAACTGGCAAACCGCTTAGTGTACAAGTGGGTTCTGAGTTACTTGGCAAGGTGCTTGACGGTTTGGGACAGCCGCTTGATGGTTCACTTATACCGGCACGAATGCCACACAGCTCAACATTCAACATTCCATCGAATCCATTAAACCGCCCACGGGTTCATGAACCCATCAGTATCGGAGTTAGAGCGATCGACGGGTTGCTTACCATAGGTAAAGGCCAGCGGGTGGGTATCTTTGCGGGATCAGGGGTTGGCAAGAGCACACTAATGGGTATGATTGCACGCAATACGTCAGCTGACGTAAACGTGATTGCCTTGATCGGAGAACGGGGCAGAGAGGTGCTGGATTTCATTGAACGCGATCTTGGACCAGAAGGTCTCCAGCGCTCAGTCGTTGTTGTCGCTACTTCTGACCAGCCCGCACTTATCCGCATCAAGGGTGCCCTTATTGCCACAACGATTGCTGAATATTTTCGTGACCGCGGCTTGAATGTCATGCTGATGATGGATTCGGTCACACGATATGCCATGGCACAGCGGGAGGTTGGGCTGGCAGTTGGTGAACCTCCTGCGATGAGGGGCTATACCCCTTCAGTATTCGCAAGTTTGCCGAAGCTGCTAGAAAGAGCCGGAACAGGGCCTTCGGGATCGATCACTGCATTCTACACAGTTCTTGTAGACGGTGACGATATGAATGAGCCTATTGCAGACGCAGTTAGAGGGATTCTGGATGGTCATATTGTGTTGAACCGGAATATCGCCAATAAGGGTCACTTCCCAGCCATAGATGTACTCTCAAGCATCAGCCGAGTGATGAAGGATATCGCTCCCGAGGAACAGATTGCTGCAGCCGAGAATGTAAAACGGCTTATGGCTGTGTATAAAGATTCAGAGGATTTAATTAACATCGGTGCCTATCAGAGAGGCTCCAATGCCCAAATCGACGAATCAATGCACTATATCGACAGCATTTGGAATTTCACCAAGCAGAAGGTGAATGAGAAGGTCACGCTAGCCGAAGTCCAAGAGTCTTTAATTTCTCAGTTCTCAAGGAGTTGATTGATAGTGAGATTCCATTATACTTTTCAAAAAGTTGTGGACTTGAAAGCAAATGAAAAAACACAGGCAGAGTGGTTGCTCTCAAGCGCACTCGGAGAACTGCAGGCCCAGGAGAAAAGTCTTGAAGACTTAATTCAGCAACGCCGTGAGCTAATGCAGTCACTTCAGCAAGCCGCTGAACAAAAAACGCCCTTGTCTAAGCTACGAGAAATGCAGGATTATGTGGATTACCTGGATCACTGCATAGCCCGGAAGCATTCAGATATCAGCCGTGCGCATGTTGAAGTACAGCATAAGCAGGACCACCTCAGCACGAAGGTTCTGGATGAAAAGGTGTGGCTGAAGGCCAAAGACAAAGCACAGACCGCTTTTCAGCAGAACATGACTTTACGGGAACAAAACGAACTGGATGAGATGGCTACCGTCCGCTTCGCGATGAAATCCCTCTAACCCAGGAGGTTTCTGCTAGTGGCTAAAAATGAAATGGAATTTGATAACGAAGGGTCAGCCAGTAAATTTGAACGGTTTTTATTTTTAATGATACCAATTATTTTTACACTTGTGCTGCTTGGAGTACTATTGACCCTGTTCAATATGGATATCCGCCAAAATGTGCTTTCGATTGCGAATAAGATTCCTTTTGTGGAGAAGTGGGTTCCTGATCCTAAGCCAACGACTGAAGATGGTGCAAAAACAGATCCGCAGAAGCAATTGAAAGAACAGGCAACGAGCTCGGCAACTACGATTAAGGAATTGAAAAGTCAGTTAGCGGCTCAGGCGGAGCAGCTCAAGAAGTCTAATGAAGACAAGACCGATCAAGTTGCCAAGACAGAAGCGCTGCAAAAACAGATTGACAGCATGAAAGACGAAGCTGCAGCTGCGGAAGCAAAAACAGGGGAATCAGAAGATCCCTATGTGAAACAGGTGACTGAGCTGGCGAAGCTGTATGCAGGCATGAAAGCCTCCAAAGCTGCTCCAATCATGGAGAATTTAACCACGGATGAAATGGTGCAAATCTTCAGTGTAATGAATAATGCGAGCAAAACGGCGATTTTAGAAAAAATGGATCCCAAAAAAGCAGCGGATGTATCCGTGAAGCTAAAGGAAACTACGAATTCAACCGATATGGCTATTGCAGCCCTTCAATCCAGACTGAAGCAGGATGCGGCTGCAACAACGACGGCCAAAACAACAGCCAACCTGGATAAAGAGAAACTAAGCCAGACCTTTACTACAATGCCTGCTGCAGATGCTGCTTCGCTGCTGGGGTCAATGTATACCATTAGCCCTGATAAAGTGATCACAATTCTTAATACGGTAAGTGACAGTGTCCGATCCTCTATTCTTGGGGAGATGACTAAGAAAAATAGCGCACAGACCGCTAAGGTTGTTAACCGGCTGATGGGCGGCAAATAATCCACTTGAGAGGAGGTGAAAAAGAATGAGTTTAGTCGTTCAATCAATGAGTGGCGGTAACACTGCTGTGACTAACGGAACGCCATCTGCGGCAAACGCGGGAACAGCGGCTGCCGGTGGGACCACACCAGTTCTTCCTTTTGCTCAGACTCTTGTTCAGAGCATGGGGGGAGCACAGACCAAAGAAACGTCAGTGCCCGCAGTTTTGGGGAATTTGGCTTCCTTGCTGCAAGGACTTATGAACGCTGTACAAGCAGCTGGTGAAAAAACAGGTACAGGTGCGGAAGATACTGCGAATAGTACCGGGAAGCTACAAGCACTTGCAGAGGATGTAGAGAAGCTGGATGACAGTATAAGCAGTGATCCTTCTTTGATGGCAGCGCTGCAAGGATGGTTGCTCCAGGTATCGGCTTTGTTGTCTGGTAGTACTCCTGCTAATGGAAAAGTCGATACAGAAGCTGGGAACAGCTCTACAGCAGCATTATCCCCACTAGCACAGAACCCGGAGACTTTGCGGTTTGCTGTTCAAGATGAGCTTAACAGCCTTGTTAACCTTATACAGCAATCTGCTGCTGGGGGGGATGCGAAATTAGCCTCAGAGGGTATTGCAATGTTGAACAATTTCACAGCAATCCTTGCAGAAGCGCAGGTCCCAGATGTAAAAGGTAAGCCGGTTAAAACAGCAGTCAGCACAGAAACCTCGCCAGTGGTTTTGACACCATTGTCCGAAACGGAATCCAAAGCTGATCCAAAAGCGAAAGCTCCGGTTTTTACAGACCTTCGTACAATTCAGACAGCTACAGTAAAGACTGAAAATGCTACAACTGCTACCCCTGTTATAACGGCAACGGAAGATGCTGCTGCAGAACTCACTGCAACGCCACTAACCAAAGCAACTGGAACAACTGAAGCTTCTAAGAACGGGGCAATTGCAGAATCGATACCAGGCGCAAAGCCGGTTGAAGAACATAATGAAGTCGTCACTGCAGGACAGTTATCCTTGCGGGGTGGGATTACCGCACCACTTAAGGCAGAGACACCACCAGTTCCGGTCCACCAGTTCGCGCAAGAGATGACTTCGTTTATTACTGGTAAACTGGAAATTGTTAAAAAAGGGGGGGTGGCTGAGGCTTCGATTACGCTGTTTCCGGAGAATCTCGGACAAGTCGATGTAAAGATCACTATGCAAAATGGCCATTTAGTAGCCCAGTTCTTAACGCAGCATACGGGTGCCAAAGATATGCTGGAACAACAGATGAGCCAGTTGAGATCAGCCCTTCAGTCTCAAGGGCTTCAAGTTGAGAAGCTGGAGGTCACTCAGAATAACACACCTTTGCAGTCTCAGTATAATGGTAGTCAGCAGGGTCGTGGAACTGGTTCTGGTGGTCAACAGCAAGAGAAACGTTCCAAGGAACGTACAGAGGAAATTGGAGATGCGGTACTTGCAGCTGAGCTGAACAGTGAATGGAATGAATGGGTTGCAAACACCCAACAGGAAAACCGCTCACAGGGCGGAGGTTTCTCAGCCAAGGCATAACTTAAGACAAGCGAGGTGAAAAAAATGGCATCATCAACTAATCCTATATCAACAAAGGATCAATGGAATTATCAAGTCCCTGACAGCTCGAAAAAAACTACCGGTAATTCAACACTCGGCAAGGACCAGTTCCTGAAGATACTCATTACGCAGCTTCAGAACCAGGACCCTATGCAGCCGATGGAGGATAAGGAATTTATTGCCCAGATGGCCCAATTCTCGTCTGTAGAACAGCTAATGAATATTTCAACACAAATGACAGCGATGAATCAGTCTCTTGGTGCGGTATCTGGTCTGATTGGTAAGGATATCACCTGGACGGATGCAACAACGGAGCAGCCCAAATCAGGGAATGTAGAGTCTATAGTAGTCAGCAGTGGTGTACAGTACGCTGTTGTAGGCAAAGACAGAGTTGCATTATCCGACGTCACGCAAATTAAGAATCCTGTAACGCCAGTGGAGAATGCGGCTGACAATACCGGTTCTGCAGATGGCGGGGCGACATCATGAGCGACAGACTTACAATAGGCCAGCTGTATCCAGCCAGTGTGCACCCGACAACACTTCAGCGGTCAGCAAACGCTAAGAACACTGTGAATTCAGACGTTTCATTTGAAAGTGTGCTGCAGAAGAATATGCTGAAGTTCAGCAATCATGCAGCCAAACGATTGGAACAAAGAGGAATAGAGCTTGGCAGCCGCCAATTGGATCAAATCTCTTCCGCAGTCGATAAGGCAGCCGCCAAAGGCAGCAAAGAATCACTTATATTAATGAAAGACATGGCGTTAATAGTCAGTGTGGCGAACCGAACAGTAGTGACTGCTATGGATGGAAGTTCCATGAAGGACAATGTATTCACACAAATAGATAGTGCAGTTATCATTTCTTGACCGGCCGGTCCTTACTGGAGAGCCGGAATGACCGCCGACCGACTGACGCGGCCATAGCTCAAAACAAGTTTCATACAAATACGGAGTCTAAGAACTCCATTATCCGGGAGGAATTCAATAATGTTAAGATCAATGTACTCAGGTGTTTCAGGTATGCGCGGTTTTCAGACAAAGCTTGACGTTATCGGCAATAACATTGCAAATGTAAACACCATTGGCTTCAAATCAGGGCGTGTGATGTTCAAAGACATCATGAGCCAGACGGTATCCGGAGTAACAGCACCTGTTGATGGAGGTCAGGGTGGTGTGAATGCCAAGCAGATCGGGCTTGGAGTTAGTATTGGTTCTGTTGATACCATGCATTTGGCTGGTAGCGCTATGACCACTAATAATCCGACAGATCTGCGAATTGATGGTGACGGTTTTTTCCTTGTTAAGCTCTCCGATGCACAGGAAACACCATTCCTTACACGTGCCGGTGACTTCCACATGGATGCCAGCCGCAACCTGTTGACCTCGGATGGACTGCATGTGCTTGATTCCAGTGGCCAAGCCATTCAATTAGGTGAAGACGTTACTGCTTTCACAATTGGTTCTGATGGTACAATTATGCAGACAATGGCAGATGGTACTACTCAAGCTGGTGTGCAAATTGGCGTAGCCAAAGTAAGTAATCCTCAAGGTCTTGAAAAGATTGGCGGCAACTTGTATCGGATGACGATGAATGCCAATGCTGATGGAGAACTTACCCCGACTACTGCGAACAATGCTGAAGCGGGGACGGGAGCCATTGTATCCGGCCAACTGGAAATGTCCAACGTGGATCTAACCAGTGAGTTTACAGAAATGATTGTTTCCCAGCGCGGGTTCCAGGCCAACTCCCGCATTATTACGACCTCCGACGAAGTGTTGCAGGAAGTCGTGAACCTCAAGCGTTAATTTGAAAGGCCATAATCAAAAACTTGCTGTACAATAGTAACGTTTCGCCATCTGGTGCAAAGGTTATTGCGAAGTCGTGGGGGAGGAACTCCTCCCCCTATTTTTTGTTAGGAGGCCTGTTATGATTTCGGTAACCAGATTGAATGGAACACCCATGTTTTTAAATGCTTTGTTGGTAGAAATGGTAGAAGAAAGTCCGGATACGTATATTACGCTCGTAACTGGAAAAAGGCTGATCGTGCTGGAAAAGGCCGATGAAGTCATCCGTAAGATCCGTGAGTATAACAGGGACATTGGCACATATGCTGCCACCATTAAAGTCCAGTCAATGGAGGAGCTTTCATGAAAAAGATGCTGCCGTGGCTCATTACAATTCTATTAGCAATAACTCTTATCGTAGTAGCTGCATTTTTACTTATGGATAAGATCTTTCCGAGTGATTCGAACGACGTGAATACGGCAGTTCAGAAGGTTGAGACCAAAAAACTCAGCGCTGATGAGATCGTCGAATTGACTGCACAAATCACCGACATCAAAACTAATCTTGCCGATCCCGATTATATCCTTTCAGTAGACATCGCGTTCCAACTGGATTCAGCGAAGTCCAAGGAAGAATTCGAAAAGATAAAAGCTATAAAAATCACGCCGCTAATTATCAAGGCGATTGCCGATACCAAGCCTGAGGAACTAAATGGGGCAAGCGGCAAAGATCAATTCAGCAGCAAGCTGGTGAATATAATAAATAAGAATTTGACCGAAGGCACTATAACCCAGATCGAATTCACTAAATTCATTTTGGCTTCCATGTAGCTGCTGAAGGATTATTCTTTGATAGGGGGGTGATTGAATTGGTTGATGTACTATCACAAAACGAAATTGATGCTCTGCTTGCCGCTCTTTCATCCGGTGAAATGGATGCTGACGAACTTAAAAAAGAAGAAACCCAGAAAAAAATCCGCTCTTATGATTTCAAACGGGCTGTACGTTTTTCAAAAGACCATATCCGAAGCTTAACCCGGATACACGATAACTTTGCCCGCTATCTTACGACCTACTTTTCGGCCCAATTGCGCACCTTCGTACAGATCAATGTCGTTCAAGTAGAGCAGCTCCCTTATGATGAGTTTATCCGCTCCATTCCGAAGATGACGATCTTAAATATTTTTGAAGCTGAACCGCTTGAAGGCCGGATGGTAATGGAAGTGCATCCGAATATAGCCTTTGCCATGCTGGATAGACTGCTAGGCGGCTTTGGTACGGCACCTTCCAAAATCAATGCTTTGACTGAAATTGAAACCACTATAATGGAGAGGATTTTCAGCAGATGCTTTGAAAGTCTGCAGGAAGCCTGGAAGACAGTGCTTGATATCAATCCCCGCATGGAGGCTTTGGAGACAAATCCTCAATTCATGCAAATCGTATCGCCCAATGAGACCATTGCACTTATTTCCTTAAGTACCAAAATTGGCGATACAACGGGGATGATCAACCTGTGTATACCTCACGTTGTTCTTGAACCTATCATGTCCAGGCTGTCGGTACACCAATGGTTTGTTTCTGAAAAAAAGGCGCGTGATGAAGTTGAGCTTGAGGCAATCCGGGCGAGAGTTCATAGAGCGCAGCTGCCGATTGTGGCAGAGTTGGGTGAATCGAGTCTATCCATTGCTGAATTTCTCGGGCTCAGCGTCGGCGACGTGATTTCTCTCAACAGGACTGTGGATTCAGGACTGTCAATCAAGGTGGGGGACAAGCTGAAATTCATCGGAAGTCCTGGGATGATTAAAGAGCGTGTAGCTGTGCAAATAGACGAGATAGTCAGCGAAGGAGTTGAAGATTTTGACGAGTAAAGATTATTTGTCCCAAGAAGAAATAGATGCTCTGCTCAGACAGTCTGCAGAAGGATCGCTAGCTCCCTCGACGAAGACGGTGGATGATTACTTGACACCCTTTGAACAGGACGCACTGGGAGAGATCGGGAATATCACATTCGGGAGTGCAGCTACAGCGCTGTCCACCCTTCTGGGTAAGAAAGTAGATATCACCACTCCTGAAGTATCCATTATCACCCGCGGAGAGTTCGAAGAGGCTTTTCCAAAACCTCATGTTGCGGTACATGTACAATATGTAGATGGTTTTCAGGGCATCAATTCATTGGTCATTAAAATCAGGGATGCACAGGTTATTGCAGATCTGATGCTTGGTGGTGAAGGGGATCCAAAGGATGAAGAGCTGAATGAAATTCACATCAGTGCTGTTCAGGAAGCGATGAACCAAATGATGGGTTCTTCGGCTACATCCATGTCTACTATCTTCAATCGCTTCGTGAATATTTCCCCTCCGGGAATCGACATTTTGAATATGTCCAGCGGAGAAGGCGTAGGCAGTCTTCCGGATGATGAGACACTTATACAGATTTCATTCCGGCTCAAGATTGGGGATTTGATTGATTCCACCATTATGCAGCTGCTCCCGGTGCAATTCGCCAAAGATATGGTGACTATGCTTCTGGGAGATGTGTCGCAATCGGATCAGGAGACGGCAGCAGCAGCGGTAGAAGCGCCGCCTAAGCCAGCAGCAGCTCCGGAACCTCCGGTAGCGCCTCCGGTGCAGCAAACCCCTCCAGTACAGCCTGGAGCAGTTCCACCGCCATATCCACCTCAGGGTATGCCGCCGTATCCGGGAATGCCGGAGGGAGGTTATTATTATCCTCCAGCAGGAATGCCAGCTTATGGAATGCCGCCTTATGGAATGCCACCTCAAGGTATGCCATACCAACAGGCTCCGCCCCAGCAGCCCGCTCCTAACCGCAATGTAAATGTACAACCGGTGCAGTTTGCCAACTTAAGCAACGGCGCCTTTGGTAATATTGATGAAAATAATTTAAATTTATTGATGGACATACCACTGAGAGTAACCGTAGAATTAGGAAGGACCCAGAAGCAGATCAAAGATATTCTGGAAATGTCGCAAGGCTCAATCATTGAGTTGGACAAACTTGCCGGTGAACCTGTAGACATCCTGGTTAACAACAAGCTTATTGCCAAAGGGGAAGTCGTAGTTATCGACGAAAACTTCGGAGTTCGCGTTACGGATATCGTCAGCCAGTGGGACCGAATTCAAAAATTACAATAAAGCATACTTAGGGAGGATTTTGTAAAAATGGCTAACCGAATTCTAATCGTGGACGATGCAGCATTTATGAGAATGATGATCCGTGACATTTTGTCGAAAAACGGATTTGAGGTTGTGGGTGAAGCCCAGGACGGGTCGCAGGCTATTGAGAAATTCAAGGAACTGCGTCCTGATTTGATCACGATGGATATCACCATGCCTGAAATGGACGGAATTGCCGCCCTTAAAGAAATCAAAAAAGTAGATGCCAACGCCAAAGTCATCATGTGTTCTGCCATGGGTCAGCAGGCTATGGTTATTGATGCAATTCAAGCGGGTGCCAAGGACTTTATTGTGAAGCCTTTCCAGGCAGACCGTGTTATTGAAGCGATTAATAAAACACTGGGTGTGTAATAAGAAATCATGCCAGTCACTGTAGAGCCGCATCTGGGAACGGGTAACAATCTGCTGAATCTTTTAAATGTTATTTTTGTCCTTGCGGTAATTGTTGTGCTCATAGTGCTGCTTATCCGTTTTCTGGGACGCCGTAATCAGACTCTGATGAGTGGGCGTTCCATCCGTACACTAGGCGCTTTGGGTCTTGGACCTAACAAGTCCATACAAATTATTGAGCTCGGAGGCAGCCTCTATCTGATCGGGGTCGGTGAGAATATATCCATGATGGATAAAATCACCGACCCGGCTGAGGTAGCGTTGATCATTTCGGCATTTGAGGATCAAACTTCAGGACAGAATAACTTTCTTGCGCCGCTCGTGGCCAAGATAAGAGCCAAATTCCGTGGAGAAGTACCATCACAGGAAATTGAACTTAGTGAAACATCCTCTTTTTACGAGACACTGCAATCCAAACTTGCGCTGGCACCTGAACGTAAGGAGAAAATGGAAGAGCTGCTTCGTGATGATGTACTCAAGGATGAGTCGAGGGATTTATGAAAAATAAACTGATTCTTTCATTTATACTGCTTGTTGCATTCAGTGCTCTGCTGATGCACCCCGTTCATGCTGATCCTATTCCTAACATTGATATTAAGGTTGGAGGCAGTAACGGTTCTAGCGGCGGTACCAGTTCCATCTCTATACTGCTTCTTGTAACAGTTTTGAGTGTGGCTCCGGCTTTTCTAGTGCTAATGACTAGTTTCACTCGGATTGTCATTGTTCTGGGCTTTGTCAGAACCTCGCTCGGTACTCAGCAGATGCCTCCCAACCAGGTGCTTGTAGGATTGGCGTTGTTCTTAACGCTCTTCATCATGTCACCGACACTTGCAACGGTAAACGAGACGGCGCTGCAGCCGTACATGAAGGGGACAATTACCCAGACCGAGGCGCTTAACAAAGCAGCAGATCCAATGAAGGCGTTTATGTTCAAACAGACCAACACCAAAGATTTGTTGTTATTCATGAATTATACCGGCAACAATGCTTCGGTTAAGCCTGCGTCATACAGCGACATCCCATTGACGGTGATCGTGCCTGCCTTTGCCATCGGAGAGATGAAAAAAGCTTTTACCATGGGATTTATGATTTTTATACCTTTTCTAATTATAGATATTGTGGTAGCCAGCACCCTGATGGCTATGGGGATGATGATGCTGCCTCCGGTAATGATTTCATTACCATTCAAAATAATGCTCTTTGTACTGGTAGACGGGTGGTACTTAGTCGTTAAATCACTGCTGTTAAGTTTTAACACCTGAGATTCAAGAGGAGGCATAAGGGATGAATGCGGACTTTATTATCGGTCTAGCCGGCCAAGCCGTATATTTGGTGCTCGAAACCAGTGCTCCCATGCTGATTCTTGGTCTGGTGGTAGGACTGATTGTCAGTATTTTTCAAGCAACAACGCAAATTCAGGAGCAAACCTTGGCGTTTGTTCCCAAAATTGTTGCTGTGCTGCTTGCTCTGCTCTTGTTCGGACCGTGGATTATCACGAAACTGGTGGATTTCACCAGCCAAATTTTGGGCAATCTCAATATGTACATCGGTTAATTAGATGAATATGGAAACCTTGCTGCAAAGTATTCCCGTCTTTCTGTTGATTTTTTGTCGAATTTCCGCTTTTTTTGTTGTAGTACCGGTATTCTCTTCTCAAAGTGTGCCACCCACCTTCAAAATTGGGCTTTCTTTTTTTGTAGCCATGGTTGTCTTTAGCTCAGGTGGAACAGGAATTACCGTGCCGCAGGATCTCACTTATATTCTGTTAATTGCCCGGGAAGTTTTAATCGGACTATTGCTGGGTTTTATTGGGTATTTGATGTTTATGGCGATTCAAACCGCTGGTTCATTCATTGATATTCAGATTGGATTCGGGATTGCGAATGTAATTGATCCTATGACTGGAGCGTCCGCACCGATTATCGGTAACTTCAAGTATATGATTGCTCTGCTGATGTTCCTGAGTATGAATGGTCATCACTACCTGTTGGACGCGATCGTATACAGTTACAAATGGGTGCCGATAGATAATGATCTGTTCATTAAAATGATAGATGGAAGCCTTTCGGAGTTCTTTGTCCGTACATTTGCACAATCCTTTATTTTGGCTTTCCAGATGTCAGCACCTTTAGTGACGGCATTATTTCTTACAGATGTGGGGCTTGCATTTCTGGCTAGGACCGCACCGCAATATAATGTATTCGTCATCGGGGTGCCTCTCAAAATTATTGTTGGCCTTGCGCTGCTTCTTATTCTGATGCCGGGTCTGGCTATGCTGTTCCAGAATCTCTTCGACATTATGTTTGAGTCCATGCACAATGTGCTGGGCCTGATAGGGAAGAGTCCTTAGGTGGCTGATAGGGGGAGAGCTATGCCGAAGACGAGACGTTATAAGCTTAATCTTCAGCATTTTGGGGGAGACAAGACGGAAAAAGCTACCCCGAAGAAACGGCAAGACGCCCGTAAAAAGGGTCAGGTGGCCAAAAGTGCCGAACTGTCTGGGGCAGTTGTGCTTTTATCAGCATTGTTAACTTTGTCTTTGTTTGGCGGCTTCATGAAAGAACGGTTCATCACACTGTATACAGATGTTTTTCAGAACCGGATGATGATGGAAGTGACTCCGGAAAATGTATCTGATATGTTCAATCACTATGGCATTCAAATCTTGATTTTATTGGCTCCTTTGCTGGGTATTACGTTTGTATTGGCTCTGGTGGCAAATTTGGCGCAGGTTGGTTTTATGGCAACGGGGGAAGGAATTACACCCAAATTCAGCAAAATCAATCCGATAAAAGGTTTCAAAAATATTTTCTCCATGCGTTCCTTTGTGGAGTTTTTGAAATCCATCTTCAAACTCATGCTGATTGCTTATCTGGTTTACAGTACACTTTGGGGACAAAAGGAGAGCTTTGCTGCATTGTCTCATGTCAATGCCGAAGGCGTGTATCGGTTCGCTGCCAAGCTCGTAATGAGCCTCGGCATCAAAATTGGAGCGGCTCTGTTAATCATGGCGGCTCTTGATTATATCTACCAGAAATATGAGCACGAAAAAAGTCTTAAGATGTCAAAGCAGGATATCAAGGATGAGTACAAAAAAATGGAAGGCGATCCCATCATCAAAGGCAAGATCAGGGAACGCCAGCGAAGAATGGCTATGCAGCGCATGATGCAAGAGGTACCCAAAGCGGATGTTATTATTACTAATCCTACGCACTTTGCAGTCGCTTTGAAATACGACGGTTCTAAAATGGAAGCTCCGCAGATTATTGCTAAAGGCCAGGATTATGTAGCGCTTCGAATCCGTGAGTTGGCCAAAGAGCATGGTGTTATGACTATGGAGAACAAACCGCTCGCGCGGGCGTTGTTTCAAAGAGCGGAGATTGGTGATGTAGTTCCTGCAGACCTATTCCAGGCGGTTGCAGAAGTACTCGCTTATGTATACAAGCTTAAAGGTAAAAGGAGATAAGTCGGGGGAGGTTCACGGACATTGAAAGCTAGAGATCTAACAGTTCTACTGGGTGTTATCGGTATTGTGCTTATGATGATTCTGCCCATCCCGGCTTGGCTTCTGGATGTTCTGCTAATTATCAATATATCAATTGCCTTAACCATCATCTTAGTAGCAATGAATACAAAGGATCCGCTGCAGTTCTCGATTTTCCCCTCGCTACTGTTGATCACAACACTATTCCGGCTTGCGCTGAACATTTCTACGACCAAACTGATTCTTTCCAGTGGTCATGCAGGTGAAGTAGTAGCCACGTTCGGAAGTTGGATTGCCCGGGGACAAATTGCAATAGGTTTTGTTGTCTTCCTTATTCTGGTGGTAGTTCAGTTCATAGTTATCACTAAGGGTTCAGAACGGGTTGCTGAGGTAGGCGCCCGCTTTACACTCGATGCAATGCCCGGTAAACAGATGAGTATTGATGCTGATTTGAATGCGGGGATGATTAATGAACAGCAAGCCCGGGAGCGCAGACGTAATGTTGAACGTGAAGCGGACTTCTTCGGGGCAATGGATGGTGCGAGTAAATTCGTCAAGGGTGATGCTATCGCAAGTATAATTATCCTGCTGATCAACCTGATCGGCGGGTTTATTATCGGAGTATCTATTCACGGACTTCCTTTTAAGGATGCACTGTCAACATACTCTGTACTTACGATCGGGGATGGTCTGGTCAGCCAGATTCCGGCACTGCTTATCTCTACTGCCTCGGGTCTGATTGTTACCCGCGCGGCATCTGAGGGCAATCTGGCAGAGGATTTGACGGGTCAGCTCCTGTCCTACCCTAAGCTTCTGTACATTGTTGCTGTAACCATTGCTTTTCTGGGATTCTTCACACCTATTACCGTGATGTCTACACTGCCGCTTGCTGGCTTAATGGGATATGCAGCTTATAGCATGAGCCAAAAAGCCAACCGCAAGCAAATTGCAGAAGAACAGCTGGTTGAAGAAAAACAGATAGAGGAAGTACGCAGTCCGGAGAGTGTAATCAACTTACTGACTGTAGATCCGATTGAATTTGAGTTTGGATACGGACTTATTCCTCTGGCAGATACAGGACAAGGCGGCGATTTACTAGACCGGATTATCATGATCAGACGGCAATGTGCCTTAGAGATGGGTCTGGTAGTTCCTGTAATTCGCATTCGCGACAATATTCAACTAAAACCGAATGAATATGTTATAAAAATTAAAGGAAATAACGTTGGCGGTGGTGAATTATTACTTAATCACTATCTGGCTATGAGTCCTGGGTATGATGATGAGTCGATTCATGGCATCGAGACAGTGGAACCGTCATTTGGTTTGCCAGCGTTGTGGATTGACGAGTCTGTCAAGGAAAGGGCGGAATTATCGGGATATACGGTAGTGGATCCCCCTTCTGTAGTAGCTACTCATTTGACTGAACTTATCAAACGTTATGGGCACGAACTGCTTGGACGACAGGAGACCAAACAACTGGTGGACAATCTCCGCGAGAATTATCCAGTACTTGTGGATGAGTTGATTCCTTCTGTTTTGGCTATTGGGGATGTACAGAAGGTATTAGGCAAGCTGCTGCGTGAGAAAATATCCATCCGCGATTTGGTAACTATTTTCGAAACATTAGCTGATTATGGTACCTATACCAAAGACCCTGATATTCTGACAGAGTATGTCCGTCAATCGCTGTCCAGACAAATTACCCAACAATTCTCACAGGCTGGAGAGACGTTGCGGGTCATCACAGTCGGACCCAATCTGGAAAAGAAAATTTCGGAAAGTGTGCAGCAGACGGAACAGGGTAGCTATCTTGCGCTGGATCCAGTCTCGACACAGACAGTGTACCAGCGCCTCACTGAACAAATTAACCGTCTTCTTCAATCCGGACAGCAGCCTATCGTGCTCACTTCTCCAACGATACGGATGTATTTGCGTCAAGTGATTGAACGGACAATGCAGGACATTCCAGTATTGTCTTACAGTGAGCTGGAGCCTAATATTGAAATTCAGAGCGTTGGGGTGGTGAATCTATGAGAGTGAAGCGTTATGTGGTCGATACGATGCCTGACGCCATGCATTCCATCCGCACCGAGCTGGGAAGCGACGCCGTCATCCTAAGTACCAAAGAGGTCAAAGTTGGCGGTTTCATGGGAATGTTCAAAAAGAAAAAGATCGAGGTTGTCGCGGCTGTTGAGGACGCTCAAAAGCCGGGTGCATCTGGGAAAAAACCAGCAGCTCCCCAGAGCATTCCGCGTAGCGCAGTTCCCCAAGCATATCTGAAAGCCGCTGCAGCTTCTTCTGCAGTAGCAGCAGGTGGTGCAAATGAATCTGTGGCTTTGGCATCCTCCTCGGCGAACGAGGCAGCAGCGAAACGGGCATTTGCCGAGATCGCCGCTGCCTTGTCTGATGCATCAGAGAATAGAGGGGCTGTAGCAGTACTGCCTGCCGTTGAAGACGAAGAGGATGAAATCTTCATTGAACCTCAATCTGCTCTGCCTATTAACAATTATCCCAGCATGTCGTCTATAGATGAGGCAAGGGGTAAGGATACTGTTGCAGCAACATCAACTGGCTTGGAGGGTGAGGTGCTCAGGGAAATTCGCGATATGAAACAGTGGATGGAGCGGATCGCCCGGTATTCTTCAGGCGCTGTTGAGCTTCCAGAACAGTTGGAGCAACTGAGGGATCAACTGATTGAACAGGAGACAGATGTCGTTCTGGTAGATGAATGGATCAGTAATATTTTTGAGCAATGGAGTGAGGAAGGCCGTACTTGGCTTCCGCAACAGTTTGCTGAGATGCTTGAAACTCAGGTGGAAGGATTTTTGTCCGGACGCATTGCAAACGGAATTGCACCTGATACACGGATTGTCTACATCGCAGGACCTACGGGTGTAGGGAAAACAACTACGATTGCTAAGTTAGCTGCAGAGCAGCTTTTCAAGCAAGGGCGTAAGGTAGGTTTAATAACCTCCGATACGTATCGTATCTCGGCAGTTGAGCAGCTTCGTACTTATGCGGCTATATTAAATATGCCTCTAGAAGTTGTTCAGTCACCGGGTGATCTGCAGAGGGCGTTGTTCCGTTTGGAAGGCTGCGATCTGGTATTAATGGACACGGCAGGCCGCAATTACCGTAACGAAATGCTGGTTGCAGAACTTCAGAGCCTGCTGGCCAGGGAGCTTAAGAGTGAAACTTTTCTGGTGCTCAGTCTTACATCAAAAAGCCGCGATATGAAGAAAATTGCCGAGCATTTCGGCCGATATCAGCTGGATAAAGTCATCTTTACCAAGCTTGATGAGACTGGAACCTATGGCCCGCTTTTCAATGTTTTGAATGATTTTCCGCTTAAGCTTTCATATATTACCAACGGTCAGAATGTTCCTGATGATCTGCTGTTGGCTACCAAAGAGCAGATCAGCGGGATGATTTTGGGAACAGGAGGCGTATGATGGATCAGGCGCAATCCCTGAGACAGCTTGTGTCCAGCCAGGAGCCCAAACGATCATCCGGTGGAGGAACATCAGCCCGGATTATCACCGTCTGCAGTGGGAAGGGTGGTGTCGGAAAATCGAATTTCACCTTGAACTTTGCGCTTGCACTTCAAGCGATGGGCAAGAGAGTGTTATTGTTCGATGCCGATATTGGTATGGCCAATATAGATGTGCTTATGGGGGTGTCAGCCAGATATAATCTCTATCATTTACTGAAAAGAGAGGCGGACATCAGCCAGATCATTCAGAAAGGCCCCAGTGGGCTTCCTTTTATCGCAGGCGGTTCGGGAATGGATGAGCTTTTTTCGCTCTCCGAGGGTGACTTAAGCTATTTTACAGACCAGATTGCCGGGATTGCAGACTCGATGGATTTTATCCTGTTTGATACTGGAGCCGGACTCTCTAAAGAGACGATGAAATTCATCACTTCAGCAGATGACTGCCTAGTGGTGACTACACCTGAGCCAACTGCAATAACTGATGCTTATGCACTGATTAAGGTAGTGAATAACTCATATCCTGATGTTTCATTTAAGCTGATAGTTAATCAGGCAGGGGATGAGAAAGAGGCAACTGGAACCAGCGATAAAATTCGCATGGCAGCCAGCCGTTTTTTGCAGCTGGAGATTACTTTTCTCGGATTTATCAGCAGTGATACTCATGTGGTACAGGCAGTGAAGAAGCAAATTCCATTCTCAGTGGCTTTTCCGAACAGTGCGGCAGCCAAAGATGTACACCGGCTTGCGCTAAGCTATTTGGCCGCAGATTCGGCAGACACCACTAAAGTACAAGGCATCAAGGGATTTATCAGCAGGTGGTTGAAGCGAAAACATTAATTGTTCTGAATTTGAGGAACAGAGGTGGAAATGGTATGAAGCCATATCGAGTTTTGGTTGTTGATGATTCTGCGTTTATGCGCAAAATTATTTCCGATTTGATTGAAAATGATGCTAACTTTCAGGTAGCGGCTACGGCTGCTAACGGCCGTGAAGCCATTGACAAAGTAAATGAGCTTTCTCCGGATCTTGTAACCATGGATGTTGAAATGCCGGAGATGAATGGCCTGGAGGCGCTGAAAATAATCATGGCACAGCGTCCGTTGCCGGTAATTATGCTCTCTGGCATCAATGAAGAGGGGATGAAGGAAACCATTCTGGCTCTGGAATGGGGGGCATTTGACTTTATACGCAAACCGTCCATTTCGAACTCACAGGATATTATTTCTGTGGGAGTAGCGCTCAGGGAGCAAATGAATGAGGCTATGCTTGCCCGTAAGCAGCGGGAAGCCAGAGCTTCTGCATATAAGACGCCTGAGCTTCCGGCTGCAGATGTGCCTTCAGTACCTGAGCCGATGCAGAGTCCTGCCAAACGGATAATGGAGCCGATCAAGAAGTTTCCGGATCCTGCAAGTAAATTAGTGGAGAAACCAAAGGTAAAGCCGGAAATGAACCTTGCACCAGACAAGAACAAGGGCAAAAGTTCACCTGGAAGAACAGCTCCAGAGAGTGGTTCTCCGCAATTGGGGGCCAAATCGGCGGCTGCACTTTCTAAACCGGCATCTGATACAATGAAAAACCGTTCCAAGGAGGAAGCTAAACCGGCATTACCGGATTCAAAACCGGTACCTCAGACATCAACCGGTGCCAGGAATGACCCTCCTTCCGTTGCTGGGGACCGCAAGTCCTCGTATACAGGTTTGAGCAAGCTGGTTGCTGTTGGTTGTTCCACAGGAGGACCAAGAGCTTTAAAAGAATTCCTCGAACATATTCCTGCTGATTTCCCAGCACCGATTGTTATTGTGCAGCATATGCCGCCCAATTTCACCAAGTCGCTGGCACAAAGGCTCAATACGTTCAGCCCCCTTGAAGTTTCAGAAGCAGAACAGGGAATGATTCTGCGTAAGGGGGCGGCATATATTGCTCCTGGCGGTTATCATATGAGGGTTGTTCCGGCAGCAGGAGGCCAGTATTCGATTGATCTGACTTTGGGAGAAGCCCGAAATGGACATCGTCCTTCAGTGGATACACTCTTCGAATCCATACTCCCTTATACCTCACTGGAGCGGCACGCAGTGATTATGACAGGGATGGGAAGCGATGGTGCCAAAATGATGAAATCTCTTTATGATTCGGGTGTAACTTCCACCTTTGCTGAGAGCGAAGAAACCTGTGTGGTTTACGGTATGCCGCGTTCCGCTGTGGAGTTGCATTGTGTAAGACATATCCTGCCGTTGCAAGAAATTGCTCCAAGGCTGGTACAAGCCGTTAAATAACGGAAAAGTGAACTTGAAGGGGAGGTGCTCGTTAGTGGACATGAACCAGTATTTATCCATGTTTATTGATGAGTCAAATGATCATCTGCAGTCATTGAACGAAAGTATGATGGGGCTTGAAGCAAATCCTGAAGACCTGAGCATTGTGCAGGTCATTTTCCGCTCAGCACATACTTTAAAGGGTATGGCAGCTACAATGGGCTTTGAAGATTTGGCTTCACTTACACACCAAATGGAAAATGTTCTGGATTTAGTGCGCAATAACAAGCTGCGGATGCAGGATTTCATTTTTGACACGCTGTTCAAGAGTCTGGACGCCCTTGAATCCATGGTTGAGGATATTACGGGTGGTGGAGCAGGCAAAGCCGATGTATCGGCTATTGTCGCTTCATTGCAGGCAATTGTCCGCGGTGAGATCCCGACTGCTGCCGGTGCTGCGTCTGAAGCTACAGCAGCAGCGGCTCCAAAGGCTGCAGACGCTCCCGTATTCCTTGATGAGTTTCAATACTCGGTCCTGGAGCAGTCGCTCCAGGAAGGCCACAAGGTGCTGTACGTTGATGTTGCAATCCGTAAGGACTGCCAGCTCAAAGCAGTGCGGGCATATATGGTCTTTGATCTTCTCGAACGTTCGGGCGAGGTGGTCAAATCCTTCCCTTCGGTTCAGGATATAGAGCAGGAGAAATTCGAACATAGTTTCTCCCTCTATTACATAACCCAGAAGGAAGCAAGTGAAATTCAGGCGATGATCCTGAATCTGTCTGAGATCGAGAAGGTCACTGCGGTTGCACTTGATCAAGAATCACTGCGTCAAATGGGTCAGGAAACGGTGGCAGCTACTTCAGAAGCACCTGCACCTGTCAAAGCATCAGAACCTGCTGTGGGCAACGGGAATGCATCTCCTGCAGCTGCTGCTCATGCCAAAGAAGAGAGCAAAGCTGCTCCAGCGAGAACTGGAGGCGCGCCTTCACGGACCATCCGTGTAGACATTGAACGCCTTGATGTATTGATGAATCTGTTCAGCGAACTCTTGATTGACCGTGTTCGGCTAGAACAGCTTGCTTCAGAAGTCCAGAACGGAGACCTGACAGAAACGGTCGAACACATGAGCAGGGTCAGCGGTGATCTTCAGAACATTGTTATGAAGTTGCGCATGGTTCCTGTTGATACCGTATTTAACCGTTTTCCGCGCATGGTTCGGGATCTGGCCAAATCATTGGATAAGAAAATTGATCTGGTGGTTACTGGTGCTGAGACTGAACTCGACCGCACGGTTATCGATGAGATCGGCGATCCACTAGTACACTTGCTGCGAAATGCTGTAGATCATGGTGTTGAAGGTATACAGGAACGTTTAGCTGCCGGTAAGTCCGATACAGGAACAGTTAACCTGCGGGCATTTCATAGTGGCAACCATGTATTTATCGAAATCGAAGATGACGGCGCTGGAATCAATCCGCAAAAGATTTTGCAGTCGGCGATAAAAAAAGGCATTCTTACCCAAGAACAAGCATCGAATTATTCCGATGATGAGGCAATACAACTCTTGTTCGCTCCGGGATTCAGTACCGCAGAGGTTATCTCCGATGTGTCGGGCCGCGGTGTGGGACTGGATGTCGTCAAATCAAAAATCACCTCATTGGGCGGGAATGTGGTGATTTACTCCACTCAAGGTAAAGGTACCAATTTCTCTGTTCAGCTCCCACTGACTTTGTCCATTATCGCAGCAATGCTTGTGCGTTTGGGTTCAGAGAAATATGCAATTCCGCTCTCGTCCATTGTAGAAACTGGCATTGTGAAGCAGTCCCAGATCAGGACAATTCACGGTAACAAAATGCTGGAATTCCGCAACAGCCACATTCCGCTGGTTTCGCTTAGCAAGATCTTCTCTATACCGGATTATGATGAAAGCACGGAAGAGGAGACTGAAATCGTGGTGATTCGCAAGGGAGAACGTCTGGTCGCCCTCGCAGTTCAAGATTTTATTGGGCAGAACGAAATTGTGATCAAGAATCTGGGCAAGTATTTGCCGGAGGTTCAAGGCATTTCAGGTGCTACTATTCTCGGTGACGGACAAGTTGCACTCATTATCGATCCGAACGCTTTTATTAAATAATTTAGGATAGAACAGGGAGGTTCATTCCATGGCTGAAGACATCAAGGTGATTGTGTTTAAACTCGGAACTGAAGAATATGGCATTGAAGTGGAAAAGGTGCAAACGATCGAGCGTATGATGCCGATTACCCGTGTACCCAAGACGTTTTCCTTCATCAAAGGGGTGATCAACTTACGTGGTGTAGTTATTCCGGTTATTGATCTGCGCGGCCGTTTTGGCATTGCGGAGGCGGAACATACGGATCAGACCCGTGTGATCATTGTAAACGTTAATGAAATGGAAGTTGGCTTTATTGTTGATTCTGCTAATGATGTCATTGACCTGAACCGGGATTCCATTGATACACCTCCAGACGTTGTGGGGGGCATCAAAGCTAAGTATCTAGACGGGGTGGCCAAAATCGGAGAAGACCGTTTGCTGATTATGCTTAACTTATCCGAAGTGCTGAACAAGAACGAAATCGTGCAATTGGAAAGTCTAGAGGGCTAACCTGTGGAGCTATTCAAAAACTTTAAGGATTTTAAAATGGATGTGCTCAAGGAAGTCGGGAATATTGGAGCTGGCAATGCAGCCACCGCGTTGTCGCAGCTTCTGGGCAAACCGATTGATATGGCTGTCCCTAAGGTGCAACTTCTGAATTTTGATGAAATTACTGACAAAGTCGGTGGTGCTGAAGAACTGGTATATGCCGTGTTCCTAAGAGTGGAAGGTGAAGCACCAGGTAATTTGTTCTTCATACTCACACCAGAGGCAGCTATTAATCTGCTTAGCCGAATTGCCGGCATTGAGCTAATGGAGGGTGACGAATTGGGAGAGATGGAACTATCCGCGCTGAACGAAATCGGCAATATTCTCGCGGGTTCCTATTTATCTTCTCTTGCAGATTTCACTTCGTTGTCTATGTACCCGACTGTACCTGCACTTGCTATGGACATGGCTGGCGCGATATTGAGCTATGGCCTGCTGCAATTTGGGCAAATGGGGGATGACGCTTTGCTGATTGATACGACTTTTCTTGAAGGGCAGAACGAAATTGAAGGGCAATTTTTCCTTATTCCCGATCCGGAATCTTTCCCGAAAATCTTCAAATCATTAGGAGTACCATTCGAGAATGATTGAAGAACAAAGCATCATCAAAGTAGGCATGGCGGATCTTAACGTAGGCAGTCAAGAAAGTCTTGTCCGTACAACTGGACTTGGCTCCTGCGTAGGAGTAACCTTGTTCGATCCTGGGAAAAAGCTTGCAGGGATGGCACACGTTATGTTGCCTTCATCTGAGATCGCCCGGGAAGGACAAATGAATATCGCCAAATTTGCGGATACCGCTTTGCCGGAGCTATTATCCCGCTTGCTTGCGCTTGGCGCCGTCCGGAGCCGTCTTGTAGCCAAAATGGCTGGCGGCTCACAGATGTTCGCTTTTGCCGGGGGGAGTGACACCATGAGGATCGGGCCTCGTAATGTGGAATCCTGCAAGATTGCTCTTCAAGCCTTGAATATTCCGCTGCTTGCGGAGGACACAGGTGGAAATTTTGGCCGAACGATAGAAATTGCCTGTAGCACCGGAATATTGTATATTCGCAGTGTTCAAAAAGGCACTAAGGAAATATAGCGATGAATGGTAAACTTCTATTAAGTCTGTTGTTTGGATTGCTTGGCTTTGGCTTTACCTTTCTAATTAACTATGGGCATAACTTATTGGGAACCAGCTTGATTCGAGGAATTTTTGGATTTATTGTCTGGTTTCTGCTTGCCTTTCTCTTAAGATGGGTATTGGGTTTTATTGTTAAGCAATCGGGTTCTCCGGAGAACGGCGAGACAGCTTCCATTGATGGGAGTGAGAACCTCGGTAGTAATTTCGATATCAGCACTCCGGGCGAAGATGAAGAACTAATCAATATGCTAAAACAGAAACCGGAACAACAAGGGAGTGGGGATGTGGAGGACTTTACACCGCTTCAACCTCCCAAACTGGTTTCTATGAAAGATCCTGAAGAATTGGCCAAGGCCGTTCGTCACCTGAAAGAAGAATAAGCGGGTTCTGCTTATGCCCGCTGACTAAACTTTGGGAAGGGTGAAAGCCGTTGAACGAGCATAAAGCTTCTCAATCGGAAACTGACGGGCTCTGGGAACAGTGGAAAGAACACGGGAATCCTGATGCCAAGAAGAAACTGATTGAGAGTTACCTCCATATTGTTGATTATGTGTCCAGCCGCTTGGCAGTGGGGTTACCCAAGAATGTCTCCAAAGATGATTTGGCCAGCAATGGTGTGATGGGCTTGATTGATGCTATAGAGAAATTTGACTACAAACGGGGGCTGCAGTTTCAGACCTATGCCTCCTGGCGGGTGCGTGGAGCGATTCTTGACTCTTTGCGCCAAAGTGATTGGGTTCCCAGATCGGTCAGGGAAAAAGCAAAGAAAATCGAGGACGCCTACCAACAGCTTGAACAGAAATACTTGAGATCTGTGAGTGACGAGGAAATGAGCCAATATCTGAACATTACAGAGCCGGAATTTCAAAATATGCTGCAGGACGTGGCAGTCATGTCACTATGCTCACTTGAAGATCCTATCCGTGAAGAAGAATCAGAGACCCGCATGTCAATATTGGTGGATGATAAGGCTAAGAATCCAGATCGAAAAGTAAATGAATTTTATTTACGTGATACCCTGACCAAAGGCATCGAGAAACTAACAGTGAAAGAACGGACAGTCGTGTCCCTTTTATATTATGAAGATTTGTCTTTGAGCGAGATCGCCGAGGTGATGTCACTGTCGCCTTCACGGATTTCGCAGCTTCATTCGAAAGCTATTTTGCGGCTGAGAGGAACACTTGAAAAAAACCGTGATCTTCTCATGCAAAACGACTAACCGGGCGACGGTGAGGGGGAGCAGAAATTGATCGGTCATTATGCTTTGAGCCAGTATATTAGTATTACCTTTTCGGAGGATAAGGGGATTGCTTACCTTCAGTTTTCTAAGAAGGATGAAAATTTCTCTTGTACGATTGAAGATCTGGAAAGCTTCCTGCACAGTCACAACATTCGCTACGGGATTCAGCGGGACATCGTTCAACGTATCAGCAGCAATCCAGAGGAATACTTTTTCAGCAGGGTGCCTATAGCGATAGGACAACCTTCTGTGAATGGTACAGACGGCCGAGTAGTACTCACTGTCGATCTGGAAGAGGACCGCAAACCGCTGGAGATGGCGGATGGGAAAGTAGATTACAAGGACCTGGTAAGGCTTCATAATGTTCTAAAAGGTCAGATTATCGCCAAAGTCATTCCGCCTCAGCCAGGAAAAACCGGCATGATGGTTACCGGTGAAGAACTGCCGTCCAAACCGGGCAAAGAAGCTCATTTCAAAGTCGGGAAGAATGTGCTTGTTGATCAGGAAGAGACGGCTATGTATGCGGCTATTGATGGTCTAGTGACTTTAACAGACAAGGGAAAGATCAATGTTTTCCCGGTATATGAAGTCAATGGTGATGTTGATTACAGCACGGGTAATATTGATTTTGTCGGAACGGTTGTGATTCGGGGCAACGTACTGACGGGCTTCACCGTTAAATCTGCAGGCGATATCCGTGTAGTTGGAGGAGTTGAAGGCGCAGAGTTGATCTCGGGCGGTTCAATCGAAATTACCGGAGGAATCATAGGCTATAACAAGGGTCTTGTGAGTGCAGGGAAAAATGTGAAGGTTTCCTTCATCCAGGATGGGAATGTAGTGGCAGGTGAGGATGTTATCGTGTCACAGAGCGTAATGCACTCTAATATCAGAGCTGGCAAGGATGTTTTATGCAATGGAACAAAGGGTTTGATTGTTGGTGGCGTAGTGCAGGCTGGTGAACGTGTAGTGGCACGGACCATCGGTAACACAATGTCGACAGCAACGGCTATAGAGGTAGGCGTAGTACCCGAACTGAGAAATGAGATTAACGAACTGCGTCAAGAGCTGCGCCATCTCCTTGAGAATGAAGATAAGACTAACAAAGCGCTGTATCTGCTTAATCAACTTGCAAACAACGGCCAGCTCTCTCCAGACAAGGTGGCGCTTCGCGTGAAACTGAACGCAACCAAGCAATCTCATATGCGTGATGAGAAGAAGATCAAAGAGCGCGTGCTAGAGATCGAAAAAATGCTTGAGGATACAGGCAGAGCTAGAGTAGAGGTTATTAAAACCATCTATGGAGGTTCTAAAATTGTGATTGGCAGGTATACCCGCTTCGTCAAGGACCCAACAGAAAGGGTTACCTTCATCTACAGTGATGGGGATATCTCTATGAGTCCTAATATTTAAAAATGAGGACGATACTTATCTGATTGACGTTGCTTTGGAAAACCGGTTTTGTAACCACTTCAGTGAGGAGAGGGTATTTATGAGTCTGAAACCGGTGGAACTTCAAATTGCTTTGCCCCGGACAACTGAAGCAGGAAAGATTCAAAATGGGCTGCAGCATCGGCCTGCACTGGATCAGCAGCAGTTGGCAGGCCAGAATGTGAAACAAACGGAGCAACTCGCTCAGCGGAGCAGCGAAGTAGATGAGTCCGCTGAATCTGCTTTACGTGATGACCGAAGCGGACAACATCAATCTGGCAGTCATACCCCCCCTCACAAACATCAGAAGCCGGAGACCAGTCATGATGCCGAACACCCTTATAAGGGGCATCGCATTGACCTCAGTCTATAATATTCTTGATTTGAACTTCTAAAGGAGATATGCACTTGCAACCATGGGTATACATCGTGCTGGTAGGCGCTGTCGCTATCGTTTATGCCCTGAGACTGCCAGTACGTGCTAAAGACGAGTCAGCAGACAGACAGAGTCTGAAAGAAACGGAAGCCGCGCTTGAATTGTATATGGCCGACATCGAGCGTGATCATGACAATATGCTGCAGCTGGTCGGCAGTATCAAACAACAGTCGCAAAACAACCGGGCTGCGCTGCAAGAGGAGATTGCCGGATTGAAGGAGCAAGTAGCTGAGTTGCAAAAAAACTCAATGTTGCTTGACGCCAGGCTGACAGCTGAGGAAAAAAGTCTACTACAGTTATCAGCGGCTTTTGGCAAAGGGAATGCGGCTGTTTCACCAGCCACCGGTCAGAGTATGCATACTGAGTCTGTAATCGATGCACCTGTTCCCAAACCGAAACCGGTCAGTTCAATCAAACAGCGTTATCCCAGGTTGTTTGAGCTGCATGAAGAAGGAAAATCTATTGACTCTATTGCCAAGACGGCAGGTCTTCAGCGTGGTGAAGTTCAGCTGATCTTGCAGCTTGCCAAACAGGAGGAGTCGGTATGATCAAGAATCGTTCGTTCATGTTGGGATTGGGTGCTGGCCTGATTATTGGTGCATTGCTGCTACAGTTAATGCTCTCCGGAGGAGCTGCACCCATGACCAAAGATGAGCTGGTCAAGGAAGCGGCTAAACTTAATTTAACCGTTAACGATCCTGCCGCAAAAGCACCAGATGAAGACGGAGCTGATTCTGCGCAGGGAACAGAGGGGGCTGCCAAAGAAAATGATACTACAGCAGTTGCCGGATCTCCCAAGCCATCTGCTTCACCGAAAGCCTCTCCTGCAGCTTCACCTAAGGCTGCGGTTAAGCCAACAGATGCTAACAAACCAGTGAAGCCTTCAGCTCCCGCCAAACCATCCTCCTCAGCTGCAGTTAAGCCAAAGGTAACTTCGTCGACGGTGAATACGCCTGCTACACCTGCTCCTGCGGTTGCTGGCACCATATCTGTTAAGATTCCTACGGGAATTACACTCTCCGAGACTGCTGACCTTTTGGCGGAGGCAGGTGTCATTGATGATAAAGCTGAGTTTTTGAAGAGTGCGAACAACCGTAAAGCTAATACTAAAATTCAATATGGCGGCTACAGCTTTATAAAAGGTGAGGGTATTAATTCTATCATTGACAAACTGATCACCGTAAAGTAGCTATTTGCGGAGGAAATTTATTTGAAGCGTTGCATACGTTATTTTAATATGGTATAGTAATAAACGGTGTTAAAACACACGCCGGTTGATTTCGACAAGGGGTGCTTTCTTCTGAAGAAAGTCTTGTAGAAAGATGACACGCGGCGGAGGAGACACACAAAAAAACCAATACTAGGAGGTGTGTGAAGATGGCAGTAATTTCCATGAAGCAGCTTCTCGAAGCTGGGGTTCACTTCGGTCATCAGACTCGTCGTTGGAATCCAAAGATGGATCGTTATATCTTCACTGAAAGAAACGGAATTTACATTATTGACCTGCAAAAAACGGTTAAAAAGGTAGAGGAAGCTTACAACTTTGTAAAGAGCGTCGCTGGCGACAACGGCACAATCCTATTCGTAGGAACAAAGAAACAAGCACAAGATTCCGTAAAAGAAGAAGCTGAACGTTCGGGTATGTTCTTCATTAACCAACGTTGGCTGGGCGGTACCCTGACTAACTTCCAAACTATTCAGAAGCGGATTGACCGTCTGAAGAAATTGGAACTTTGGGAAGAAGACGGTACCTTCGCAGTTCTGCCTAAGAAAGAAGTAATCCTTCTCCGCAAAGAGAAAGATCGTCTTGAAAAATTCCTGGGCGGTATCAAGAACATGAAAGGTCTGCCTAGTGCGCTGTTCATCATTGACCCGCGTAAAGAGCGCATCGCTGTTGCGGAAGCTCGTAAACTGGGTATCCCAATCGTAGCTATCGTTGATACTAACTGTGATCCGGATGAAATCGACTACGTGATCCCGGGCAATGACGACGCGATTCGCGCCGTGAAATTGCTTACTGGTAAAATGGCTGATGCAGTTGTGGAAGCTCACCAGGGCGAAGATACAACTACAGCTTAAGTAGTAGCCGGAACTTAACTAGAACTTAAATGAAAAGGGTGGTTGGCAGGTGGATAACCTCTCACTGCCCTTTTTTTAGGATAATAGACATGAAGCGTGTAACATAACGACAATTATCTGGAGGGAATTAACAATGGCAGTAGATGCAAAAGCAGTAAAAGAACTTCGCGAAAGAACAGGCGCGGGAATGTTGGATTGCAAAAAAGCGCTGGAAGAAGCTAACAACGATATTTCGAAGGCAGCAGATTTGCTTCGTGAAAAAGGTCTTTCCGCCGCTGCTAACAAAGCTGGACGTATTGCTACAGAAGGCGTTGTTGAGTCTTATATCCACGCTGGCGGACGTATCGGTGTGCTTGTCGAAATCAACTGTGAAACTGACTTCGTAGGTAAAACGGATTCCTTCAAAGAATTCGCACGCGATATCGCTATGCAGATCGCTGCAGCAAATCCGCTGTATGTTCGTCGTGAAGAAGTACCAGCTGAAGCTGTTGAGAAAGAAAAGGAAATTCTGAAGGCTCAAGCTCTGAACGAAGGCAAGCCTGAGAAAATCGTCGAAAAAATGGTTGAAGGACGTATCAGCAAGTTCTATGAAGAATATTGCCTGCTTGAACAAACCTTCGTTAAAGATCATGAAAAGACAATCTCCCAACTGCTGAACGAAAAAATCAGCACTATCGGTGAAAATATCTCTATCCGTCGTTTTGTTCGTTACGAACTGGGCGAAGGCCTGGAAAAGAAAGTCGACAACTTTGTAGAAGAAGTTATGGCTCAAGTGAATCAATAATAGTAATCTGCATACAGAATTGAATAAAGGCAAGCATCAAAAGAGCGGAACACATACACGTAGTGTTCCGCCTTTTGTAAGAAAGTGAGGGTATACAATTGGAACAGCCGGTATTTAAGAGAGTAGTCCTTAAGGTTAGCGGTGAATCACTCGCAGGACAAAACGGATATGGCATTGATGCGGAGACGATTATTTCCATCGCGGAACAGGTCAAGGAAGTCGTTGAGCTAGGGGTTCAGGTTGCCATTGTGTGCGGTGGAGGCAATATCTGGCGTGGAATCGCGGGCAGCGCAAGTGGAATTGACCGGGCTACAGCTGATTATATGGGGATGCTCGCCACGGTTATGAACTCGCTTGCACTTCAGGATGCGTTGGAGCAAATTGATGTGCCGACACGGGTGCAGACTTCAATTTCCATGCAGCAGATTGCTGAGCCCTATATTCGCCGCCGTGCTATTCGGCATTTAGAGAAGGGCCGTGTGGTTATTTTTGCAGCGGGTACGGGTAATCCGTTCTTCTCCACGGATACAACGGCAGCTCTAAGAGCAGCCGAAATTGAAGCGGAAGTCATTCTAATGGCGAAGAATAAAGTAGATGGTGTATATTCTGCTGACCCATTCAAAGATAGTACAGCCGAGAAATACGAGCAACTCACGTATATGGATGTGCTCAACAAAAATCTTGGTGTTATGGATTCCACCGCTTCCTCTCTGTGCATGGATAATAATATACCGCTCATTGTGTTTGCTATTACAGAGCAAGGCAATATCAAACGTGTCGTTCTCGGTGAGAAGATCGGAACGATTGTTAAAGGGAGTGTAGATTAATGCCACAATCGGTTAAGAAGAATGCCGAAGAGCGTATGGAAAAAGCGATTTTATCTCTGAAACGGGATTTGGCAACACTGCGGGCAGGACGTGCTTCTACATCACTCCTGGACCGTATTCAGGTAGAATATTACGGTGCGCCTACTCCAATCAACCAGTTGGCCAATATTAGTACTCCAGATTCACGGACCCTCCTGATCCAGCCTTGGGATAAAACCTCGATGTCGGACATCGAACGCGCGATCATGAAATCGGATATTGGGATTACTCCAGCCAATGACGGTACTATTATTCGCCTTTCTATTCCGCCGCTTACTGAAGAACGCCGCAGTGAACTTGTGAAGTTCACCAAGAAATTTGGTGAAGAGGCCAAGGTAGCCATCCGCAATATCCGTCGGGATGCCAATGATGACATCAAAAAGATGGAAAAAAACGGTATTTCGGAAGATGAGTCCCATGGGCACCAAGAAGACATTCAGAAGTCAACGGATAAGTTCATAGCCGAAGTTGATAAAGTGCTCTTGGCCAAAGAAAAAGAGATTATGGAAGTATAATGAAATTCAAGAGACTTCAGGCCCCTCCGTATATGGTGGGGTTTGTCTCTTTCTGATAAGAGCTTGGAGGAAACGGAAATGATCAAACGGATTCAAGCGTGGCTGAGCCGTAAAGACAGGCAGCAGGAGCCAATTGAGATTTCACCGGATAACATTCCCCGTCATGTGGCTGTCATTATGGATGGCAATGGCCGCTGGGCTAAACGTCGAGGATTACCGCGGATCGTTGGCCACCAGAACGGGATGAAGGCAGTCAAACGTACTACAATTGCCGCGAATGATCTGGGTGTGGAGTTCTTGACCATGTA
Source organism: Paenibacillus sp. P32E (assembly GCF_001909085.1). NCBI lineage: Bacteria > Bacillati > Bacillota > Bacilli > Caryophanales > Paenibacillaceae > Paenibacillus > Paenibacillus sp. P32E. The sequence goes on from NZ_LVYY01000057.1 coordinate 200,247, forward strand.
CGCTTTCTCTACCGAAAACTGGAAACGGCCGAAGGAAGAAGTGGATTTTTTAATGCGCTTGCCAGTCGAGTTTCTGGCTCTAGAGCTTGACGAACTTATTGAAAAAAATGTGCAAGTACGTGTGATGGGCGACACTGACGCTCTGCCATCTCATACCCGTAAGGCTATGGAGGAAGCAGTCAACCGTACTAAGCACAATACAGGCCTTATTTTGAATTTTGCCTTAAATTATGGTTCGCGCAAAGAAATAGAAGATTGCATGCGGGGATTGGGACAGGACATTCAGGATGGAGTATTATCACCGGAAGATATTACATCTGAACTGATCGACAGCAGACTATTGAGTTCAGGAATGCCTGACCCTGACCTTCTTATTCGTACGAGCGGAGAGATGCGGCTAAGCAACTTTATGCTCTGGCAGGTTGCCTACAGTGAGTTCTGGTTTACAGATGCATACTGGCCGGAATTTGATAAGTCGCATTTGTTGCAGGCTGTAGCGGAGTATCAGCGCCGTACACGCCGTTATGGTGGACTGAAGTAGCCTGATGGGAGATGGGAACCATTGAAGCAGCGATTGATTACCGGAATTATAGCCGGCGCGGTATTTTTAGGATTGTGCTTTTGGGGAGGCTGGCCATACCAGCTGCTGCTGACAGCTATGGCTCTCATCGGTTTTTATGAATTTGTGAAAATGACAGGCACACAGACTTTTGGTGGTACTGCTATTGTAGGTTATCTATCTGTAATGTGTTTTATGATCCCTTGGGATTTAATGGGTATCTCTGAATGGTTTTCTTGGGAGCAAGGGATTTGGCTATTAATGCTGGTTTTTCTCTTGATTACAGTAATCAGCAAGAATAAGTCGGATGTTAAAATTGCAGCTATATTGTTTACCGGAATTGTATACATAGGAATGGGTTTTTCCTATATGTCTATTGCACGTGGTGCGGGGGACGGGCATGGTTTGATCTGGACTTTCCTGCTGCTGTGCTGTATCTGGGGCAGTGATGCTGGTGCTTATTTTGTAGGCAGAAGCTTTGGCAAAAACAAGCTGTGGCCAGCTATAAGTCCCAACAAAACCGTGGAAGGAGCCCTTGGCGGGGTGTTGATCTCCATTCTGATTGCAATTGGTTTTGCTTTATTTGTTCCTGATCTCCTGACTATAGGACGTGCGCTTCTTATCGGAATTTCATGCGCGGTTCTGGGTCAGCTGGGTGATCTTGTACAATCTGCCTATAAACGGGTGTACGGTATTAAGGATTCAGGCTCGCTGCTGCCTGGTCATGGAGGTATTCTTGACCGCTGCGACAGCTGGATTATCGTATTTCCTTTCGTACATATCGTAATGCTTATGCCATACTACTAACGCCAGGGAGAAGGTTCTACTGTGAAAAGAATAAGTATTCTCGGCTCCACGGGTTCGATCGGGACACAGACGCTGGATGTAATCGCCATGCACCCGGATGCCTTTGAAGTGGAGGGCCTGGCCGCTGGAAGCAATACTGCCCTACTGTTAGAGCAGATTCAACGTTTCAAGCCACGCCGCGTTTCTGTGTCCTCCAAAGAGCTGGCTGAGGAGATCAGAACGAGTCTTCCTGAGGGCGTGGAACTTTTTAACGGGAATGAAGGACTGGTTGAGATCGCTGCAGGCGGAGATGCGGATACTTTGGTAACAGCGGTAATGGGTAGTGTCGGGTTACAGTCCACGCTTGCGGCAATTGATGCTGGAAGACATATTGGCTTAGCCAATAAGGAAACACTCGTTACAGCCGGACATCTGGTGACTGAGCGTGCCGTGAGAAAAGGCGTTCAAGTGCTCCCAGTCGACAGTGAGCATTCTGCTATATTCCAGTGTCTTAATGGTGAAAACCGTGAGGATATTGCCAATATTACGCTTACTGCCTCCGGCGGCTCATTTCGGGACTATTCCCGGGATCAGCTTAAGGAGGTTACGGTTGAAGATGCCCTGCGGCATCCGAACTGGAGCATGGGGTCCAAAATCACGATTGACTCGGCCACTATGGTGAATAAGGGCTTGGAAGTAATTGAAGCTCATTGGCTGTTCGGTTTGCCGTATGAACAAATCCAGGTAATACTGCATCCGGAAAGCATTATCCATTCTTACGTGGAGTTCCGGGACAGCAGTATAATAGCTCAGTTGGGTAACCCGGATATGCGCGTTCCGATCCAGTATGCGCTCACCTATCCGGACCGGTGGGCTTCACCGGCCAAACGATTGTCTCTGGCTCAAGTCGGTCAACTAACCTTCAGGGAAATGGATTATGTGCGTTTTCCAGCGCTGAAGCTTGCGATAGAATGCGGGAAGGCCGGAGGGACGAACACTACTGCCTTTAATGCCGCTAACGAAATCGCTGTTGCCCGCTTCCTGCGTCATGAGATTCCTTTCTTACGGATTGAAGAGATTATTGAAGAAGTACTGCAGCATCATGAAACGGTTGCATTCCCGGATCTGGAACAAATTGAGTATTGCGACTATACAACACGTGAACTTGCAAGTAAGTTGTAATCCGCTCTAAATAAGATATATCCGTGGATTTTTGCTTTACCCTGAAAAATAGGCTGGGGCTGTTGATTCTCTTGTGCAGGGTCTTGGAATAATGATAAATTAAGAGGACATACTTCGGTCTTACACCTAAAGGGGGAAAGTTACGCATGGAAATGGTAAGAGTCGTTTTTTTAACGGTGTTCATGTTTTTTGTACTGGTAACAGTGCATGAATGGGGACATTATTATTTTGCCAAACGCGCCGGTATTCTTGTGCGGGAATTTGCCATCGGTTTCGGCCCGAAACTGTTTTCTTATAAACGAAATGAAACCCAGTTCACACTTCGTTTGCTGCCCTTTGGGGGTTATGCTAGGATGGCCGGTGAAGATCCGGAGATTATTGAGATTGGTCCTGGACAAACTATTGCTGTTAGGCTGGGACAAGATAACAAGGTTAAGAACATATACCTGGATTCTCTCGACACGCGCAGAAATGTGATTCGCGGGGAAGCGCAGTACACGGATCTGGAGAACGAACTGAAGATCCGTCTGGACGTAGACGGGGAAGTAACCGTATATGATGTTCATCCGCAAGCAATGCTCATTAAAGGTACCCAGCAGACACAAATTGCACCTAAGGACCGCCAATTCGGCAGTAAAACCGTTGGTCAGCGTGCGATTGCTATTTTTGCCGGACCGGTGATGAATTTTATTCTCGCCTTTGTGCTGTTTGCCCTGCATCTGCAAATGGCGGGAATTCCCATCGAAAATCCTACGTATGTGAAAATCGGTGATGTTAGTGCCAACATGCCCGCAGAAGAGGCCGGACTGCAGAAAGGCGATATCGTCGTATCTGTAAACGGGGAGAAAATCGGCGGGGATTATCAAAAGATGATCTCGTTAACCTCCGCTTCCAAAGGCAAAGAGATGCAGTGGACATTACAGCGTGGTGAAGAAACCTATAATGTGGCTATGATTCCCCGCAGTATGGAGGGAGAAGAAGGCGGTAAAGTAGGTATTACTCCGGAGTTGCCTACTCGTCAGGCCGGGTTTGGGGAGACGTTCTCCAAATCAGGTATAGCGATGGTGGATACGACCAAGGCGATATTCATGGGCTTTAAACAATTAATCAATAATTTTAACATGGATGATATTTCAGGACCTGTTGGTACAGCAAAAATGACCGGACAGATCGCTCAGCAGGGGATTCAGTATTTAACCTATTGGGCGGCTATACTGAGCCTGTATCTGGGAATATTTAATCTGCTGCCGATTCCTGCGCTGGACGGAAGCCGGCTGGTCTTCCTTGGTGTGGAAGCATTGCGCGGCAAGCCGGTTGATCCTGGCCATGAGGGTATGGTCCATTTCGTCGGCTTTGCGATGCTGTTCCTGGTAATGATTGCTGTTACGTATAATGATATATTGCGTCTCATAAGCGGTTGATTTTCCTTGTTTCACCTAATTTTTATCATTACGTTTTTCACTTGGGTCTACACTTTTGGGGGTCCCCGCAAAGCACCTGAATCAGCTTTTATGAATATTCAACACTTTGTGGGGCTATTTTAGGAGGAGTTTCACTACATGGCCAAAGATAAGCAGTTCGTTACAGAGATTACGCCGCAGGGCGAGGATTTCTCACGCTGGTACATTGATGTTATTAAAAAGGCGGATTTGATGGACTACTCACCGGTCCGCGGTTGTATTGTGTTCAAACCGGATGGCTTTGAAATCTGGGAACATATCCAGGAAGAAATGAACCGGCGCTTCAAGGAAACAGGACATCGTAACGCTTATTTTCCGATGTTCATTCCAGAGAGCTTTTTCCAAAAGGAAAAGGACCACATCGAAGGTTTTAATCCTGAACTGCCTTGGGTCACGGAAGCGGGCGGCGATAAATTGGAAGAACGTCTGGCAATCCGGCCTACGTCGGAAACCATGATTGGGCATATGTATTCCAAATGGATTCAGTCTTACCGTGATCTCCCGGTTCTGATCAATCAATGGGCCAACGTGGTCCGTTGGGAGAAGCGTACACTTCCATTCATTCGCACGAGTGAATTCCTCTGGCAGGAAGGACATACCGCTCATGAGAATGAAGCTGAAGCTCGTGAAGAAACGATGCAGATGCTGGAGATCTATCGGGATTTTGTAGAAGGGTATCTGGCGATTCCGGTAATTACCGGACAAAAGACCCCATCGGAGCGTTTTGCCGGCGCGGTAGATACGTATTCCATTGAAGCCATGATGAAGGATGGACGAGCTGTACAGGCGGGAACTTCGCATTACCTGGGCACCAAATTTGCAGTTGCTTTTGAAATCCAGTACCTGAGCCGGGAGAATGTGCTTGAGCATGTACATACCACTTCATGGGGAACAAGCACACGTCTGATCGGTTCCATGATTATGGTTCACGGTGACGACCGGGGCCTCGCGTTGCCGCCGAAAGTTGCACCTACACAGGTTATTATGATACCGATCGGACCGCCTAAGACTCGTGACGCTGTCATCGGCCGAACAGACGAGCTGTTCAAGGAACTCAAAAACGCAGGTGTTCGCGTACGCGTGGATGACCGGGCGGATGTAACCCCAGGATGGAAGTTCAATGAGTATGAAATGCGCGGAGTGCCAATCCGTCTTGAGCTGGGGCCACGTGATATGGAGAACGGCGTCTGTGTGCTGGTCTCGCGTATCAGCGGAGAGAAGAAGGTCATCCAGCAAGCGAATCTGGTGGAAGAAGTACAGACGATGCTAGAGCAGGTGCATAACGAAATGTTCGAGCGCGCGCTGAAATTCCGTGAGGATCACTTCTATTCGGTGGATACACTGGATGAAATGAAGGCTTCCATGGAGGAGAAACGAGGCTTTGCACTGGCAGGCTGGTGCGGCTCCGAGGCGTGCGAATCCAAGGTGAAGGAAGAGACGGGTGCTACAAGCCGCAACATTCCTTTCAACCCTGCCGAGACGAAGCAAGTGTGCATTTGCTGCGGCAAACCAGCGGCGCATACGGTTGTTTTTGCCAAAGCCTATTAATTTGTTTCAGCATTGTTTATGATAAAGATTCTAGTACGTTAATCTAGCTTCTGGTGAGAGGAGTCGGCGGGCCGAAAGAACCCAAAGCTTTTTGACCCGGAAGCTTTTTAAAATCTGTCTCATTCTTATGATTTGCTGAAATCAGGCGTTTTTATTATTGCGTAAGTTAGGTGGGGGAAGCATGGAACTGAACGTGGAGAGAAGAAAGCGGTTCGAGCTTTTGATGAAGCAAGGTGAAATTCCGCCCGCGATTATTGATCCTTACTTCTTGGATGGATACATTGAACGTGTGGAAATCAGCCGAGGCAATCATGACTGGCATATCGTTATTGTCAAAGAAAGTTTGGTTCCGGCCCAGACGTACCGGACCTTTGTACTGAGAATGCGTGAGAAGCTGCAGCATATTGCCAAAGTCAGCTTCTTGTTCCTATATGATGACAAAATCAGCAGAGCGGAGCTTGTGCAGGAATATTGGGGGCTATTTCTGGAATGGGCGCAGCGTGAAATCCCTTCTGTCAATGGCTGGTTGACACGCTCCAGCCAGGAGCTGCAGGACGGTACACTTTTACTGAGCCTAAATGACTCCATGTCCCTGGAGCTGGCCCGCAAAAAAGGGATCGAAGGCGCGATTGTGAAATTTTACGATAAATTCTTCGGTCTCCCCCTGAAGGTTAAGCTCCAGATTGCCGAGAGTGAGAGCAAAGCGGATGCCTATGAGGAATTCCAGCAGAAACTGCAGCAAGAACAGCGTGAACTGGTGGAAATGATGATGATGGCCAGTGAACCTGATGAGCCTGTAGAGGAAGGGGATCCGAACGAGGTTATTAAGCTCCAGGTCGGTTATGAGATTAAGGAGCAGGCTGTGCCCATTCTTGAGATTCAGGATGAGGAAAAGAAGATCACGATACAAGGGACTATTTTTGGTCTTGAGAGCAAGGAGCTTCGCAACGGAAATACGCTGTTCACTTTCTGTATTACAGATTTTACGGACTCTCTGCAAATCAAAATGTTTGCCAAGACCAAAGAAGATCTGAAGGTCATGGGACAACTGGCTAACGGCAAATGGGTCAGAGCACGCGGTAAAGTAGAATATGACCGGTTCATGCAAGTTCCTGAACTGGTGATGATTCCTTCGGATCTGTCCGAGGTTCAGGCACCACCTGCCCGTAAAGATATAGCCCCAGTGAAGCGTGTTGAATTCCATCTGCATACGACAATGAGTACAATGGATGCGGTCGCACCGATCGATGCGTATGTTAAAACAGCCGCGAAATGGGGTCACCCCGCAATTGCCGTCACGGATCACGGTGTGGTTCAGAGCTTCCCTGATGCAGATCACGCGGCCCATAAGCACAAAATCAAAATGCTTTATGGCGTAGAAGCCAATGTTGTCAATGACTCGGTGAATATTGTAGAGAATCCGCAGCCCTTGGAACTGAAGACAGCGACCTATGTTGTATTTGATATAGAGACCACGGGTTTATCAATTACACGTAACAATATTACCGAGCTTGCAGCGATCAAGATGTGCGAAGGCAAGGAGCTTGACCGGTATTCAACATTTGTGAACCCGCATGAAAAAATTCCTTATCATATCCAGCAACTGACCAATATTACGGATGAAATGGTGAAGGATGCACCGGACCTGGAGCCTGTGCTTCAGGAATTCGTGGATTTTGTAGGTGATAGCATCCTCGTAGCCCACAATGCAAGATTTGATATGGGATTCATTCAGGCATCACTAACGAAGCTGGGCAAACCGATATTATCAAACCCTTCGCTGGACACTCTGGAGCTGGCGCGTCTGTTGTTCCCGAGCATGAAAAATCATAGGCTGAATACATTAGCAGACAAGTATAAAGTACTGCTGGAGAGCCATCACCGTGCGGTAGATGATACCGTTGCGCTGGGGGGAATCCTAAACGGCCTGCTGGCTGATGCTGAGAAGCTCAAGAACCTTACCCGGCTGGACCGGTTGAATGATTATGTCGGTAATGATCTCTCCAACACCCGACCGTTTCACTGCGGTATTTATGCGCTGAATCCAGTGGGGAAAAAGAATCTGTATAAGCTGATTTCCATGTCTCATACCGAATTTTACAAGCGGGTACCGTGTATACCAAAGTCCAAGCTAGAACAGTATAGAGACGGTCTGCTGGTGATTTCCGGTTGTGAACGGGGCGAGTTTTTTGAGGCGGTGCTGAACAAGACTGTGGAAGAGGCAATGGAAGTTGCGCAGTTTTATGATGTTCTTGAGATTCAGCCGCTGACCATGTATATGCATCTGGTAGACAAAGGTTTTGTTGCCAGTCCAGAGGATTTACGGGGAGTGGTGCGTAAAATCTGTGAAATTGGCGAGCAGTTGAACAAGCCGGTTATTGCCACTGGAAATGTGCACTACCTGGAGCCAAGGGATAAACTGTTCCGTGATATAACGATTCATGGAATTACCGGCTTCAGCCCGCTGAAGGATCAGCGTAAGCCGGACGCCCATTTCCGCACTACGGATGAGATGCTGGCTGAATTTGAATTCCTGGGTGCGGAGAAAGCGATGGAGGTTGTTGTTACTAACACCGTAGCCTTAGCTGAGCGTTTTGAGGAATATCCGCTTTTTCCAAGCGACCTGTTCACACCTATAATTGAAGGGGCAGACGACGAGATCCGGGAAACCTGCTACAATACGGCAAAATCGATCTATGGTGAAGAACTGCCGGAGGTTGTCGTTGCCCGGCTCGAAAAGGAGCTTGCGCCGATTATTAAATACGGTTTCTCTGCCAACTATCTAATTTCTGAGCGGCTTGTCAAGAAATCCAATCAGGATGGTTACCTGGTAGGGTCGCGTGGTTCCGTAGGATCATCTGTGGTGGCAACCTTTCTCGGAATCTCCGAGGTAAATCCGCTGCCTGCCCATTATATCTGTACAAATCTGGAGTGCAAGCATAACGAATGGTTTCTTGACGGCAGTGTGCCGAGCGGCTTCGATCTTCCAGATAAAACATGCCCAAACTGCGGAGGCAAACTCAAAGGCGAGGGGCAGGATATTCCGTTTGAGACGTTCCTTGGTTTTAAGGGAGACAAGGTTCCCGATATCGACCTTAACTTTTCGGGTGAGTATCAGCCGACTGCGCATAACTTCACCAAGACCATGTTTGGACCGGACAATGTATTCCGTGCCGGCACCATTGGTACTGTTGCAGAAAAGACCGCTTTTGGCTTCACAAAAAAATACGAGGAGCATCATCAGAAACGGTGGCGCGGAGCCGAAGTCGGGCGTCTGGCGGCAGGCTGCACCGGTGTGAAACGGAGTACGGGGCAGCATCCCGGCGGTATCGTTGTTTTGCCGGATTATATGGAGATTGAAGATATCACCCCGGTTCAGTTCCCGGCGGATGATGTCACCGCAGAATGGAAGACGACCCATTTCGATTACCATGCGTTTGATGCCAATCTGCTAAAGCTCGATATACTGGGCCACGATGATCCGACGATGATGCGTATGCTCCAGGATTTAACTGGTGTTGACCCAACGACCATTCCGATGAACGATCCGAAGGTCATGAGCATGTTCAACTCTACCGAAGCGCTGGGGGTAAGGCCCGATCAGATCCGGACACCTGTGGCAACCTACGGAGTACCTGAGATGGGGACCAAATTTGTCCGCCAGATGCTAGTGGAGTCGAAGCCGTCCAGCTTTGCCGACTTGCTGCAGATCTCGGGTTTATCCCACGGCACCGGAGTTTGGCTTGGTAATGCTCAAGAGCTTATTAAGAACAACACCTGCAATATTAAGACAGTTATTGGTTGCCGCGATGATATCATGCTCTTTCTAATTTATAAGGCGGGAATGGATGCAGGCCTGGCTTTCAAAATTACCGAAAGTGTTCGTAAGGGCAAGGGGTTGTCTGCCGAATGGATAGAGGAAATGAAGAAATGCAAGGTTCCACAGTGGTATATTGATTCTTGCCTGAAGATTCAGTACATGTTCCCGAAGGCACATGCTGCCGCCTATGTAATTTCTGCAGTACGGACCGCCTATTTCAAGCTGTACCATCCTATTGAGTATTATGCGACTTATTTTACGGTGCGGGCAGCTGATTTTGACATTGAGTTGTGCTGTAAGGGCTATGAGGCTATTGCCCGGCAAATTGTTGAGATTGAGCAAAAAGGCTTCCAGGCACTTCCGAAGGAAAAAGCGATGCTGCCTGTGCTTGAAATGGCTCTGGAGATGACCGCACGCGGCTTCACCTTCAAAAATATCGATTTGTACCGTTCCGATGCAACCAAATTCACCGTTGATGGCAATAGCCTGATTCCTCCGTTCTCTTCACTTGCTGGAATTGGAGATAACGCAGCGATCAATATTGCGGCTGCCAAGAATGCCGGGGAATTTCTGTCCATCGAAGATTTCCAGCAGAAATCCAAGGCGAGCAAGACGGTTATCGAACTGCTGAACAATATGGGCTGCTTCCGCGGATTACCGGAGAGCAACCAGCTTTCGTTGTTCTAACAGCCGCAACAAGTGGAGTAATGCAAAGGGTAATCCTATAAAAAGCCCCCTTCGAAACAAGGAGACAGCAGGTTTTTACGACTTGTTACATGAGGCAGTCAAGGGCTGGCACTTGTCAGTGCTGATGCACTATGGTATAATTTTTTTGGTAATAATGAGATAAGTCCGTTGTGTAAAGAGTGGGGAAACCCACTCTTTATCTTTGGTATATAGCAAAAGACAAGTTCGTGGAGGTTATTTTCTTTTGAGCACACCTAAATCCCAAATTAAACAAACGGTAGAGCAGATGCTTGGGCCCTATCTCGAGGACAATGGTTTCGAACTGGTGGACGTTGAATATGTGAAGGAAGGCTCCAACTGGTTTTTGCGCATATTCGTAGATAAAGAAGGCGGCATTGATATTGACGATTGTGGTGCCATCAGCGAATATTTCAGTCAGAAGCTGGATGAGAATGATCCTATACCTGAGGCTTATTTCCTTGAGGTATCCTCACCGGGTGCTGAACGCCCGCTCAAAAAAGCTGCGGATGTCGCCAAAGCGGTTGGCAAGGACGTCTATGTAACGGTGTATGAGCCGATTCAAGGACTTAAGGAATTCGAAGGTCGTTTGCTCTCGTTCGAGAACGAGGAACTGCTCATCTCCGCGGGCAAAAAAGAACATGTTGTACCGTATGCCAAAGTCGCCAGTGCGAGATTGGCCATCATTTTTTAACGTCTTGAAAGGGGGACCGGAATTTCATGAGTATGGATTTTATCGAAGCTATGAATGAACTGGAAAGGGAGAAAGGCATCAGTAAAGATGTGCTGTTCGAAGCCATCGAAGCTGCGCTGATCTCCAGCTATAAACGCAACTTCAATGCGGCGCAGAATGTGCGTGTGGATATGAACCGCAACACAGGCGTAATCAAGGTGTTTGCCCGCAAACTGATTGTTGAGGAGGTACTGGATACCCGGACTGAGATCTCGCTGATGTCTGCCCGGGAGATCAACCCTCATTTTCAATTGGAGGATATCGCCGAGCTTGAAGTAACGCCGCGTGATTTTGGCCGTATTGCCGCCCAGACGGCCAAGCAGGTGGTGACTCAGCGTATCCGTGAAGCAGAGCGCGGACTCATCTATAACGCTTTTATCGACAAGGAAGATGACATTGTTACCGGCCTTGTACAGCGTCAGGACATGCGCAATATCTACGTTGACCTTGGTAAAATCGAAGCAGTTCTGCCGCTCAGCGAGCTGATGCCGGGAGAAAAGTTCAAGCAAAGTGAGCGTATCAAGGCATATATCACTAAGGTTGAGAACACGACTAAGGGGCCGCAGATCATGCTGTCGCGCAGTCATCCCGGCCTCTTGAAACGCCTGTTCGAGCTTGAGGTTCCGGAAATTTTTGACGGTGTCGTCGAAATTCGTTCTGTAGCCCGCGAAGCTGGCTTCCGTTCCAAGATTGCTGTCTTCTCTCGCAATCCTGAAGTAGATCCAGTCGGTTCGTGCGTAGGCCCTAGAGGCACACGAGTTCAGACGATCGTTACGGAGCTGCGCGGCGAGAAGATTGATATCGTCCGTTATTCCGAAGCGGTTCAGGAGTATGTAGCCAACGCGCTTAGCCCGTCTAAGGTGCTTGAGGTTCAAGTCTTTGAAGCGGAAAAGATGGCTCGTGTCATTGTTCCTGATTATCAATTGTCGCTCGCAATCGGCATCAAGGGACAGAATGCCCGTCTCGCCGCGAAGCTGACCGGCTGGAAAATTGATATCAAGAGCGAAAGCCAGGCAGAGCAGGAATACGGCAGACCAAGAACTTCTAATGATGAAATGCATCAGGATTCCGTCTCCATTGACTAATCAACCTGCTCTATTTTAGAGGGGAGGCGATTGACATGAAACAGCGTAAGGTACCGCTGCGCAAATGCGTTGCAAGCCAAGAGATGATGCCCAAGAAAGAGCTGATTCGCGTGGTGAGAACGCCTGAGGGCGAAGTGCTGATAGACCTGACTGGCAAAAAGTCGGGCCGGGGAGCTTATATTTGCGGCAAACTGGAATGTTTTAAGCTGGCACAAAAGAATAAAGCACTTGACCGTGCACTCAAATGTCAAGTGAGTCCTGAAATCTATGCCCAGCTTGCACGGGATTTTGCATCCGTCGAGGAGCAGTTTCTGGCAGCAAAGGATAGTGAGGACAATGAGTAAGGCACTTTCTTATTTAGGGCTTGCCATGAGAGCAGGCAAGATTGTCACCGGCGACGAAGCTGTGCTCAAAGCAGTACGGTCTTCGGAGGCGAAGCTGGTCGTCCTCGCAGGTGACGCTTCAGAAAATACTCAGAAAAAGTTCCGTGACAAGTGCGGAACCTACGATATTCCACTAGTAATCGCATTTCACCGGGATGAACTCGGTGCAAGTATTGGTAAGGACCGGCGCGTTGTGCTGGCCGTTACGGATAAAGGATTCGCGGAAATGATCTCCAGAGTGCTTGGAGATACTGTCGGAGGTGGAGTTATTGACTAAAGAAGACAATAAGGATAAGCTGCGCGTGTATGAATACGCGAAATCGCTTAATATGAGCAGTAAAGAAATTATTACAATTCTGAAGCGTTTGAATGTCCCTGTGAATAATCATATGAGTGTCATGGAGAATGGCTCCGTGAACAAAGTGGAACAGTTCTTCAAGGATATCAAGTCAAACGCTGCAGCTAAGCGGGACAGCGGAACCAGCAGCCGTCCGGCAATTGCCGGAACGGTAACCGCCGATCCCCAAAATGCTCAGAATGCCAACAAAAATCAACCGGAAAAGCAGGTAGGTATGAACAGTAACCAAAACAACAACCAATCGACGACGTCCCCAAGGCCCCAAAGCGGACAAGATTCCCGCAGAGCAACAACAGGTTCCACACAGAATTCCCGTCCGCAGAGCTCCACTAGCGGCAATCGCCCACAAGGCAGCTCCACAGGCAGCCGTCCGCAAGGCAGCTCCACTGGTGGCAGCCGTCCACAAGGCAGTTCCACTGGTGGCAACCGTCCGCAAGGCAGTTCCACCGGTGGCAGCCGTCCGCAAGGTAGTTCTACCGGCGGCAGCCGTCCGCAAGGCAGCTCCACCGGTGGCAGCCGTCCGCAGGGCAGTTCCACAGGTAGCCGCCCACAAGGCCAAGGCAGCGGTGCACCACGTACTGGCGCACCACAAGGTCAAGGTGGAGCACGTACGGCTGACAGCCGTCCACAAGGTCAAGGTGGCGGCGATTTCTCCCGCGGCGGCGACAAAGGTCCCAAAAAGAACACAACTGGTGGCAGACCAAATAACAACAGCGGCCAGAAACGTTTTGAAGACGGTAAAGGCGGCAACTTCCGCGGCCGTGGCGGCAAGAACAACCGCGGCAGAAATCAGCCGACGGTATACCGCGAAAAAATCGACAACACACCGAAGAAGATCATTGTACGCGGCAGCATGACTGTCGGTGAAACAGCTAAGCTGCTTCACAAGGATGCTTCCGAAGTGATCAAGAAGCTGATCTCCATGGGCGTTATGGCCACAATCAATCAGGAACTTGATATCGATACTATTCTGCTTCTGGCCGGCGAGTTCGGTGTTGAAGTTGAAGTGAAGATCCCGGTGGATGAAGACAGCTTTGAAACTGTGGAAGAAAATGATTCCGAAGATGATCTGCAGGCCCGTCCTCCGGTTGTAACGATCATGGGTCACGTTGACCATGGTAAAACAACTTTGCTCGATGCCATTCGTTCCACGAACGTAACCGGCGGTGAAGCAGGCGGAATCACACAGCATATCGGAGCATACCAAGTCGAAATTAACCACAAAAAAATCACATTCCTTGATACACCGGGCCATGAAGCGTTCACGGCTATGCGTGCCCGTGGTGCCCAGGTTACGGATATGACGATTATCGTCGTAGCAGCTGATGACGGTGTAATGCCGCAGACAGTGGAAGCAATCAACCATGCCAAGGCAGCCGGACTTCCGATCATTGTTGCAGTTAACAAGATCGATAAGCCGGGCGCAGATCCTGACAAGGTGAAGCAGGAGCTTACTAGTTATGAACTGGTTCCGGAAGAGTGGGGCGGCGATACGATCTTCGTCAACCTGTCGGCCAAACAGCGTATTAACCTGGAAGAGCTGCTGGAAATGATTCTGCTAGTTGCTGAAGTGAATGAGTACAAGGCGAACCCGGACAAACGGGCACGCGGTACTGTTATAGAAGCTGAGCTAGACAAAAACCGTGGACCGGTTGCCCGAATTCTCGTACAGAATGGTACGCTGAAAGTCGGAGACGCCTTTGTAGCAGGTAACTGCTTCGGACGCGTACGTGCCATGGTCAATGACAAGGGACGCAAGATCAAGGAAGCGGGACCTTCCACACCAGTGGAAATTACCGGTTTGACGGAAGTGCCGCAGGCTGGCGATCCGTTCATGGCCTTTGAAGATGAGCGCAAAGCCCGTGCTATTGCTGACAGACGTTCTACGTCTCAGCGCCAGTCCGAGCTGAACACGAACACCCGCGTAACACTGGATGATCTGTTCAAGCACATCAAAGACGGCGAGATCAAAGATCTCAACGTGATCATCAAGGGTGACGTACAAGGTTCGGTAGAGGCACTGAAAGGCTCCCTGGCCAAAATCGAAGTTGAAGGCGTGCGCGTGAAGATCATTCACAGCGGTGCTGGCGCGATTACGGAATCCGACATCACCTTGGCGGCAGCATCCAATGCTATCGTTATCGGTTTCAACGTTCGTCCGGATACACAGACGAAAGCGGCTGCCGAACAGGAGAAAGTGGATGTACGTCTGCACAACATCATCTACAATGTAATTGAAGAAATTGAAAGTGCGATGAAAGGGATGCTTGATCCCATCTACAAAGAGAACGTTATCGGCCATGCTGAAGTGCGTAATGTCTTCAAAATCAGCAAAGTTGGTACTATTGCAGGATGTATGGTTACTTCCGGCAAAATTACCCGTAATGCCGAAATGCGCCTGATCCGCAGCGGTATCGTTGTTTTCCAAGGCAAGATCGACACCTTGAAACGTTTCAAAGATGATGCAAAAGAAGTGGCGCAGGGTTATGAATGCGGCATAACTTTGGAACGCTATAATGATGTCGTTGAAGGCGACATTATCGAAGCGTTCATCATGGAAACGGTAGAGCGCTAAGCGAAGAGGTGATATAGATGTCTAAAATCAGAGCCGGACGGGTTGGCGAACAGATCAAAAAAGAACTGAGCCAGCTCATCCAAAGCGGTCTAAAAGACCCGCGCATCGGGTTTGTGACAGTAACCGGCGTAGACGTGACCAACGATCTGTCGCAGGCGAAAGTCTACCTGAGCGTATTTGGGGATGAAGAGCAGGTCACAGGTTCACTCAAAGCGATTGAGAAAGCCAACGGTTTTCTCCGCTCGGAGCTTGGCAAAGCGATCCGCCTTCGTCATACCCCTGAGCTGATCTTCAAGATTGACGAATCCGTTGCATACGGAAGCCATATCGAGAAGCTGCTTGGTGAAATTGGCAAGAACGAAGAAAGCTAGGAAACATAAAGGAGACGGCGAATGCAGAGCTATGAACAAAGTCTCCAGCAGACCCGTAAGTTTCTGCTGGAACACGACGATTATCTTGTAGTGTCGCATGTTCAGCCGGACGGAGATGCAGTCAGCTCCACCCTCGCGGTGGGCTGGCTTCTCTCATGTCTGGGCAAAAAATATACTATGCTGAACGAAGGGCCGATCCCGCAACGGATGGAATACTTATGGCATGCTGATGAGATTGTTAACCTGGCCGACGGCGATCTGTCTCGACAATACCAGAATGTCATTTGTGTTGATTGTGCCGATTTTCAGCGTGTAGGACTTACCCAGCGTCATTTTGCCACCGATGCCCTCATCGTGAATATAGATCATCATCCTACGAATAACGGTTATGGCTACGTTACGCTGATTAAACCGGATGCTGCTGCGACTGCGGAAATATTGTTCGATCTGTTGAAGACGTTTGAGGTGGAGTGGGATATCGATATCGCCACAGCTCTCTATACCGGACTGTTAACGGATACCGGAGGTTTTCGTTACAGCAATACTTCCCCTAAAGTGATGGCTGCAGTTTCCGAGCTGCTTGAACTCGGTGTAAATGGGCCAACGCTTGCGGAAACGCTGCTCGAGGAGATGACCCTGGCACAACTCAAGGTGCTGAACCGGGCACTAAGTACTTTGCAGCTATCGCCGGAAGGCGAAATAGCCTGGGTATCAGTGACACCTCAAGATATGCTGGATTGTGAAGCCGCAAACGAAGATCTTGAAGGTATCGTGAACTATCCGCGCAATATCCGTGGTGTGGAGGTAGGAATCCTGTTCAAGGTTATTCATGAGCGTGCCGTGAAGGTTAGCTTGCGTTCCGCAGGTAAAGTAGATGTTGCCGCTTTGGCGCAAAGTTTTGGTGGAGGCGGACACACCCGCGCTGCGGGTGCACGTATTGATGCCACACTGGAAGATGCTATTCCAATGGTACTTCAGGAGGTCAGACGTCATTTATGAGTGAGCTTACAGGTGTTTTGGCTGTGTATAAGCCTGCCGGATTCACTTCACATGATGTTGTTGCCAAAGCCAGACGTATTCTCGGTATGAAACGGATCGGGCACACGGGCACGCTTGATCCCCAGGTGACCGGTGTTTTGCCGCTCTGCCTTGGACGGGCAACACGTGTCGTTGAATACATTCAGGAGCTCCCCAAAGAATATGTAGCCACGCTGAGACTAGGAGTATCCAGTGATACAGAGGATTTAACCGGGACGATTACGGAAACGGTTGAAGAAGTCCATGTCACTGAAGCTGAAGTACTCGCTGTGCTTAATTCTTTCAAAGGCGTGATTTCTCAGGTTCCACCCATGTATTCAGCAGTCAAGGTTGACGGCAAACGTCTATATGAACTCGCCAGAGAAGGCAAAACAGTGGAGCGTAAAAGCCGCGAAGTGGAAATCTATGAGATTGAGATGACCGGTATGGACTGGAACGGCAATCATCCCGATATTACATTTCGTGTCCTGTGTTCCAAAGGTACTTATATCCGTACACTTTGTGTGGATATCGGACGGGCACTCGGACTTCCTGGAGTCATGGTTAAGCTTGAACGAACCATGTCGGCAGGGATAGCGGCCAGTCATTGCTTAACCCTTGAGCAAATAGCTGAATACAAAGAAGCAGGTACACTTGGGGAACATTTAATTGCAGCGGATGAAGCCATCTCCCATTTGCCCAGCCATACAGTGATGGATGAGAAAAAGAAAGCAGCTCTGCAGGGGCAGCGTCTGTCGATCCGTTATGTGGCGCCTGAAGTGAAACAGAATGGACATTTTCGCCTGTATGACGTTAAGGGCGAATTCCTGGGCATTTATGAATTAGAAGATACAGGGGCGATCGCACCCGTTAAGGTATTTGCACAAGTATAACTTTTTATTTCATTTAGTGAATTGTAGGTGAGAAACAGCGTGAGAACCGTAACCTTAAGCTATCCGATACTGCCGGAGACCGCAGCACTGTGGGCACGGCCGCAAGTGGCCGCTCTGGGTCAGTTTGACGGACTGCACCGTGGACATGCCAGTGTCATTGCATCCGCTGTTGCTCTGGCCCGTCAAGAAGGTATACCGGCTTCAGTCATGACCTTCCATCCGCATCCTAAGGATGTTATGGGCAAAGGAGACTATGATGGATATCTGACTCCTCCAAAGGACAAGCAGGAGATCCTTGCGGGTATGGGTGTCGATATTTTGTATATCATTGAATTTAATGAGCAGCTTTCAAAAGTAAGTCCGGAGGATTTTGTATCATTGATGCTGCTGCCACTTCAGATTGTAACCGCCGTGGTCGGCTTTGATTTCCGTTTCGGCTACCTTGGAAAGGGTGACCCTGAACGGCTTCAAGAGCTGGGTCAAGGGGCAATGAGTGTTGTGACTGCGCCTCCGTTCCTAATTGAGGGAGAGAAGGTAAGCAGCTCTGGAATTCGGAAAAGTCTCCAAAATGGGGAAATTACCCTGGCGAATACATGGTTCGGACGCTGTTATCATCTGCGGGGAACAGTGGTGCATGGAGAGAAGCGTGGACGCACCATAGGGTTCCCAACAGCTAATGTGCAACTTGAGGATCGTTATGTTATTCCTGCCAAGGGTGTTTATGCGGTCAGAGTATTTTATAAAGATGAAGTTCTTCACGGGGTAATGAACGTTGGTGTGAAGCCAACCTTCCATGAAGGAGTAACAGCGCCTAGCTTTGAGGTGCATGTGTTTGATTTTGCGGGGGATATATACGGACAGGAGCTTGAGTTGGAGCTGGTCGCATTCATCCGTCCTGAGCGAAAGTTTGACTCCATCGGCGCCTTGATCGCACAAATTGGTGAGGATGCTGAGACGGCAAAAAGTCTGCTGGAAGATCAATCCTGATTCACAGTGGACATGCCGTTTACATTTGTCTACGAAGGTGCTATACTGATTAACGTTGCTGGAATAACAGCATCATAACCTTAGCTTGGTTGCATGTTCTCACCGACGGTGACGAGGCTATTGGCGATTATATTGAAGGAGGTGAACAGGATGGCATTGACTCAAGAACGTAAACACCAATTGATCGACGAGCACAAAACTCATGAATCCGATACTGGATCCCCTGAGGTGCAAGTTGCTATCCTTACGGAGAACATCGTTAATTTGACTGACCACTTGCGTACGCACAAGAAGGATCATCATTCCCGTCGCGGACTGCTGAAGATGGTTGGACAACGTCGTAAACTGCTGGCGTATTTGAAAAACAAAGACATCAGACGTTACAGCGCCCTGATCGAAAAACTGGGATTGCGTCGCTAATTTTCCATAATCTTTACCCTAAAGCAGCCTGGTTGTATACCGTATGTCCTTCTTACGAGCGACAGCGGGACAGCCGGGTTGCTTTTTGAAAATTTAGGGGAAACTATGGTAAGCAGCAAGTGGATATGATTTGCACAAAACGGCTACTTAACCTCATCTTGAGGACAAGCCGTTTTTGCTTGAAATATAAGAATTTATAGTCCTTGTGCTATAGGTGATCCTTATATTTTTGAGGAAAGAGGAGAGCTTAATTTACATACGGTGAAGCCGTTTCTTCTTAAAAGATAAGGATTTATATGTTCCACGCTATAAATTTTCCTTCTCTTTCTCGCTGAAACGAATACCGTCCTTATTAGGACGGCATAGCCGTTTCCACTTGTATAACTTACGTTTTACTTAAGGTTAACATTGAACCTGCGATCGTGAACAGCGGGTTTACTACCATTCAAGGAGGGATTTTATGGAAAAACGTGTAGAAATGCTACTTGGCGGTAGACGCCTTGTACTTGAAACGGGCCGATTGGCCAAACAGGCAAATGCTGCAGTTATGGTCCGTTATGGTGATACTTCAGTATTGTGTACGGTTACAGCGTCCAGTGAGCCTAAAGATCTGGATTTTTTCCCGCTTACAGTTAACTACGAGGAAAGACTATATGCAGTTGGTAAAATTCCCGGTGGATTTATCAAACGTGAGGGCAGACCCAGCGAGAAAGCGATTCTGTCCAGCCGTCTGACGGACCGCCCGATTCGCCCATTGTTTCCTGAAGGATTCCGCAATGATGTACAGGTTCTCAATCTGGTAATGAGTGTAGATCAGGATTGTGCGCCAGATATTGCTGCTATGATTGGTACTTCTGCTGCACTCAGTATTTCTGATGTGCCTTTCAGCGGTCCGATCGGCGGTGTGGCTGTAGGCCGCATTAACGGTGAATTCATCATTAATCCTGATGTTGCGCAGCAAGCGGTCAGCGATATTTATGTAGTTGTAGCCGGAACTAAGGACGCCATCATGATGGTGGAAGCAGAAGCCAATGAAGTGCCGGAAGATGTGATGCTGGAAGCCATCATGTTCGGACATGATGAAGTCCGCAAGATTGTAGCTGTGATCGAAGAACTGGTTGCGGTTGCCGGTAAAGAAAAAATGGCAGTGAAACTGCATACTGTAAATGCGGATGTAAATGCTGAAGTTCGCGCGTATGCACAGATTCGCTTGGTGGAAGCAGTGAAGATCGCCGAGAAGCATGCCCGTCAGGATGCCATCGATTTGATTAACAATGAAACGGTGGAGTATTTCGCAGAGAAATACATAGAAACACCGGAGCTTCTGAAAGATGTCAAGGAAGTGCTGCATGATATCGTGAAGGATGAAGTAAGACGCCTGATCACACATGACAAGATCCGTCCGGATGGACGTAAGCTGGATGAAATTCGTCCCATTGAATGTGACACTGCTCTGCTGCCACGCACACATGGTTCCGGTCTCTTCACACGTGGACAGACTCAGATCCTTAGCGTATGTACGCTTGGAGCGCTCGGCGATGTGCAAATTCTCGATGGAATTGATCCGACTGAGACCAAACGCTTCATGCACCACTACAACTTTCCTCCGTTCAGCGTAGGGGAGGCTCGTCCGCTTAGAGCACCTGGTCGCCGCGAGATTGGACATGGAGCCCTGGGTGAACGCGCGTTGTCCAAAGTCATCCCAAGTGAAACAGAATTCCCGTACACGATTCGTCTGGTATCAGAAGCCATTGAATCCAACGGATCAACTTCACAAGCGAGTATCTGCGCCAGTATTCTGGCAATGATGGATGCGGGTGTGCCAATTAAGGCACCTGTAGCTGGTGTAGCTATGGGTCTGATCAAAGACGGAGAACATGTCTCGATTCTGACCGATATTCAAGGGATGGAAGATCATTTAGGCGATATGGACTTTAAGGTAGCTGGTACGGCTGAAGGTGTTACGGCGATTCAGATGGATATCAAAATCGACGGCATCGACCGTAAGATTCTTCAGGATGCGCTGCAGCAGGCCAAAGAAGGACGGATGTTCATCTTGGGCAAAATGATGGAAGCTATCTCCGAACCTAGAACAAGCCTGTCTAAATATGCTCCGAAAATCATTATCATTAACATCAATCCAGACAAAATCCGAGATGTTATCGGTGCGGGCGGCAAGATCATCAACAAAATCATTGAGGAAACCGGCGTGAAAATCGACATCGAGCAGGATGGTCGTGTCTTTATCGGATCTTCAGACGAAGCGATGATTCAAAAAGCTCGCGGAATTATCGAAGGCATTGTGCGTGAAGTGCAGGTCGGCGAAATCTATGTAGGTACAGTCAGACGTATCGAGAAGTTTGGTGCATTTGTTGAACTGATTCCGGGTAAAGACGGATTGGTGCACATTTCTCAGCTGTCCACAGAGCGTGTAGCCAAGGTAGAGGATGTAGTGGCCATCGGCGATACGATTACTGTCAAAGTAACCGAAATCGACCAGCAGGGCCGCGTCAATCTGTCACGTAAAGCTGTACTGACTTCGGAAGGCGCAGCCAAAGCTTAATTTCACTGTTACTTCAAATCAGGATAAATGTATGAATGGGAAGAGACAGAAGCAATTTCGTTCTGGCTCTTTTTTCAAATGTATATCCGGGTAACCAAGCTCCACGCTGTGGGGCTATTTTAAAATATAGAATTTATATGTTTCACACAATAAATTATCCTTATATTTCTCGCTGAAACGGCTACCGTCCTAAAAAAAGGACGGCGTAGCCGTTTCTACTTGAGTTGCAGTCATATTTTCCTCCGGGGGTTCATAGGCTGGGACAAAGTGTCCCTGCACCTGCTCTGCGCCGGGACCGACAAATGAACCGTTTCTGCCGGGGAGGAAAGACGTCATGAAGACGGAAAAAGCGGCACTTGTACTGGCCTGCATCGCTGTGGTAATCGGCATCGGCAGTACCCAAGGACCGGTGAAGGAAATGTTGTCCCAGCTTAAGCCACAGACAGAACTGGCTGTATGGAACGAGGTCTCGGCAGAGCCGGGGAAAGATTTGCGCAAGATTATTGAGAGCAAGGCATCCGAGTTGAACAGACCGCCAGTAGATGCGACTGTGGACCGAGTGTGGAAGGCTATACCAGGTTATAACGGTCTGGAAGTAGATGTGGAGTCGACCTACAGGAGTGCAAGGCTTAAGGGGCCAAATGACGGCTTGAAGCTGTTCTACCGCCAAATTCAGCCTAAGATTTCATTAAGTGACCTGGGGGCCCAGCCCATCTACCGGGGTAATCCGGCGAAACCGATGGTATCACTGATGATCAATGTCGCATGGGGGAACCAGTATATTATCCCGATGCTGGACATTCTGGATCAGGAACAGGTGAAGGTGACCTTTTTTCTGGATGGCAGTTGGCTTAGCCATAATAAAGAATTGGCAATGGAAATGCAGAAACGCGGTCATGAAATGGAAAATCACGCATATACCCATCCCAATATGAGCACTTTGAGCAGGGCTAGGGCCACGGCTGAAATTCAGAAAACCCAAAATCTTTTAAAGGAAAGTCTCGGAGTGACGAATATTTGGTTTGCACCTCCATCCGGTGATTTTGACCAGGAAACTGTAGAAATTGCTGCCTCGCTTGGCCTGAAAACAGTACTGTGGACGCTCGATACGGTGGATTGGCGCAATCCTTCACCAGAATCGATCATAACCAAAATCAGCAGCAAGACGGAGCCTGGAACCCTGATTCTTATGCATCCCACAGCTTCCTCATCTCAGGCACTGAAAGGTATGATCCGGGGAATAAAAGCTAAAGGGCTGCAACTGGGAACAGTAAGCCAAACGTTATCTTCAGAGCGTGTGCTGCCTGCCGATGTTGAGTGAGCGGTTTAATTCTGGTAGGATAAAAGCGCGTATACCAAATACAGATAGAACCAGGGCTATGCCAGGAGGATTTAGAAGTGGAAAAAATAGTGTTATCAAACGGCCTCAGGGTGGTAACGGAAAAAATCCCCACCGGCCGATCCGTTTCCTTTGGAATCTGGGTCAAAACAGGCTCCCGCAATGAGACTCCGCAGAACAACGGGATTTCTCATTTTATTGAGCATATGCTGTTCAAAGGCACCGAACGCTACAGTGCAAAGGATATTGCCGAACAGTTCGATGCCATTGGCGGTAACGTCAATGCATTTACCTCTAAGGAATACACATGCTATTATGCCAAAGTTTTGGATGAGCATCTGCCCATTGCTGTGGATGTGCTGGCCGATATGTTCTTTCGATCACGTATGGATGCTGAAGAGCTGACTAAGGAAAAAAATGTCATTCTGGAGGAAATCGCAATGTGCGAAGACACTCCGGATGATCTGGTTCATGATCTGATGTGTGCCGCCGCCTACGGCGAACACCCGCTGGCGTATTCGATTCTAGGCCTCAAAGAACGTCTTCAGGAAATGACTCCGGATGATCTCCGGGCCTATATGAAGGCTCAGTATACGATTGAAAATACGGTCATCAGCGTAGCTGGTAACATTAATGATGGACTGGCAGAGCTGCTCGAAAAACACTTTGGATCTTTTCAAAATCATGGTGAATCCGCAGCGCTGACAGTGCCCGCTTTCCAAGGCGAGCTGCTGTTCCACCGCAAAAAGACAGAGCAAAACCATATCTGCCTTTCTTTGCCGGGTGTGCAAAGCGGCGGTCCCCTGCAATATCCGATGGTGCTGCTGAACAATGCAATTGGCGGCGGCATGAGCTCACGTATGTTTCAGGAGATCCGTGAAAAACGGGGCTTGGCCTATTCGGTATACTCCTATCACAGCTCCCAGGCAGATAGCGGGATGTTCACTGTATACGCAGGAACGGCGCCGAAGCAGACTAAAGAGGTCACAGAACTGATTAAAGAAATGATGGTTGAGCTTGCTGTCCATGGGCTTAGCGAAGATGAACTGAGAAAGGGCAAGGAGCAGCTTAAAGGAAGCCTGATTCTTAGCCTTGAAAGCACGAGCAGCCGGATGAACCGTATCGGTAAAAACGAGCTGATGCTTGGAAGACATGATACACTGGATGATATGATCGCCAAAATCCAGCAGGTGACAATGGATGATGTCAACCATTTGCTGGATCATATGTTTGCGGAGCCGCTTGCACTAGCGATGGTGGGCTCAACAGACAAAGCTATTGCCAATGTTAGGAGAGATGATCTTGTCGTATTACGTTCAAATTAATAAGCTTCCAGGGAATGAGGATGTAGAGCTTCCCCGTAAAATGTCTGAACAGGCCTCGGGTTATGACCTGTATGCCGCCGTGGGAGAGGCTGTTGTGCTTGCTCCGGGCGGGAGGGCACTAATCCCCACAGGTATATCACTAGCCATGCCAGACGGCCTGGAGGCGCAGATCCGGCCGCGTAGCGGGCTTGCGCTGAAACACGGTATTACCTGTCTGAACACACCTGGAACCATTGATGCCGATTACCGCGGTGAGATCAAAGTGCTGCTCATCAACCTGGGACTGGAACCCTTTGCCATCGCCCGCAATGAGCGGATTGCCCAAATGGTCTTTCAGGCTGTGCCATCTGTGACACTGGTCGAAGTGGAAGAACTGTCAGAGACAGAGCGGGGAGCCGGAGGCTTTGGACATACAGGTAAATAAGACGCTTTATTTTTTACATTAATTATTAGCTCAAGCTAAGCATTACCAATACACACCGGATTGGATTCGGTAGATATTGGTTGCTTAGCTTTTTTATATTGATCAACTGATATTGGTAGTGCTGCTTACTGTCCATACCTGAGACAGCTTATTTGCATTTGAAAGTTGTTTTGGATGGAGCATGCGGTTCAATTCTTGTCGGCTAATCACCCATCCGCCCACCACGGCATAAGATGCTCTATAGTCAATAGTGTGTATGTGGAAAGGAGCGTCATCCCTATGCTTACTGGCATCAGGATCGTGTTCCTGGGCGGGGACGCGAGACAGATTGAAGTGATTCGGAAATGTGTGGAAATGGATGCGACGGTAAGCGCTGCCGGGTTCGACAAGTGGGATACCCCAAGCCCAGGGGTGAGCCTTGAACAGATGTCGGTAGAGCTGCTAAGCCGTGCGGATGTATTGGTGCTGCCTACGGTAGGCTGTGATGATGAAGGGAATATCAATGCCCTTTTTTCCACAGAACGGCTGCAACTGCTGGAGGAACACGCTGCAGCGCTGTCACCAGGTTGTACGGTATATACCGGTATGGCCAAAAGCTATTTGCGTGGCCTATGTGCCAGGCATTCACTGAAACTGGTGGAACTGCTGAGCCGGGACGACGTGGCGATTTACAACTCCATCCCGACAGCGGAGGGAGCGCTGGTCATGGCTATTCAGAATACGGATTTTACAATCCATGGCTCGACCTCAATGGTACTGGGCATGGGCAGAACCGGGTTCACCATGGCCAGGGCGCTGCAGGGACTGGGTTCAGTTGTGAAGGTGGGAGTAAGAAAACAAGAACATTACGCGAGGTCCGAAGTGATGGGCTGGAAGCCCTTTATGACTGGAGAGCTACTGGTACATGCGCCGGAAGTTGATCTTATTTTCAATACCATACCAAGTATGATTATTACCGCGCAGGTGCTGTCGCGTCTCCCCAAACACTGTGTAATTATTGATCTGGCTTCCGCCCCGGGTGGATGCGATTTCCGCTATGCGGAAAAACGCGGGATCAAGGCTATGCTGGCACCGGGACTACCCGGAATCGTTGCTCCCAAAAGCGCCGGAATTATTATGGCAGGTGCGCTGGTACAGTCGATAGCGGACGAGACTTTTAACAGGGGGGACGAATAAATGGATTGGCATGGAAAAACTGTAGGTTATGCTATTACCGGTTCACACTGTACGTTTGCCGAGGTGATGCCGCAGATTCAACGGTTTATGGATGGCGGCGCCAAAGTGGTGCCAATCGTTTCAGCATCTGTACTGAATACAGACACTCGCTTTGGTACATCGGAAAATTGGTTAAAACAGTTGAAAGATATAACAGGGAATGATATCATTTCTACAATTGTTGAAGCGGAACCGCTGGGTCCTTCCAAGCTGCTGGATGTATTGACCATCGCGCCCTGCACAGGGAATACAACGAGTAAGTTGGCTAATGCCATGACTGACAGCCCTGTGCTGATGGCCGCCAAATCGCAAATGCGCAATGGCCGGCCACTGGTGCTGGCAATCTCCACCAATGATGGACTCGGGCTGAATGCATCGAATATAGCGAAGCTTTTGGTGACGAAGAATATTTATTTCGTTCCGTTCGGCCAGGATAACCCGCAGGGCAAGCCGAACTCGCTTGTGGCGCAGATGGATCTCATTCCAGAGGCCTGTTATGCGGCACTGCAGGGCAACCAGCTGCAGCCGATGATTATCGAACGGTTTCATTCAGCATAGATAACGTTTCATGCAGGCATTCTGACCATAAGGTATACATCTGCCGTCCTCATATTTGAGGGCGGTTCAACACTTTATTCAGCTATCTGAATAGTGACCCCGCATTAGGCGGATTTTTTCGACCTATGGAATGGACAGTGTGTATACGTATTAGTGTGCTTGCTTAGAGAAGCAATGGAGGAATTATACATGGGTATTTTGGTGCAAAAATTCGGCGGAACCTCACTCTCCACACCAGCGGCCAGAGAACACGTGATCCGTCATGTCAAACGGGAGCTGGCTGACGGATTCAGCCTTGTAGTAGTAGTGTCGGCTATGGGCAGAAAGGGTGAGCCATACGCGACCGATACATTGCTGGACTGGGCGGTGCAGAACGGGGATGCCTTGCCAAGCCGGGAGAAAGATCTGCTGATGTGCTGCGGGGAGATCATTTCCGCCACAACCTTGTGCGGCCTGTTGGAGCATGAGGGTATTCCCTCAACCGTGCTGACAGGAGCCCAGGCTGGTTTTCTGACGGATAACAACTATGGTAATGCCAGAATTCTGGATGTGCGGACCGAACGCATTCTACGCGAATTACGCGAGCATAAAGTAGTTATTGTAACCGGGTTCCAGGGTCAGACCGAAGCCGGTGATTTCACAACCCTTGGCCGCGGAGGCAGTGATACTTCAGCTACAGCTCTGGGTGCCGCACTGCGCGCGGATATGGTTGATATTTATACGGATGTGGATGGTATTCTAACGGCAGACCCGCGGATTGTCGAAGATGCGAAACAACTGACCTATGTCAGCTATACGGAAATCTGCAACATGGCTTATCAGGGGGCCAAGGTGATACATCCCCGCGCTGTGGAAATTGCCATGCAGGCCCAGATTCCGGTCCGTGTCCGCTCTACCTTCTCCGAGGCAGAAGGAACACTAGTGACACATCCTGAAGGGTTTAGCGATGTTTCGCACGGAGTGGTAGACCGTTATGTTACAGGGATCGCTTATGTCAGCAACATTACCCAAATTTCAGTGGAATGCCCCAATGGCAACGGAACCGGCGTGCAATTGCAGATCTTCAAAAGCATGGCTGACAACGGCATCAGCGTGGATTTTATCAATGTTACACCGAGTGAAGCATTGTATACGGTGAACGATGACAAGTCAGAACAGGCCATTTCTGCCCTTCAGGAGCTGGGCCTTCGACCTTCGAGCCTGTCCGGCTGCGCCAAGGTTTCAGTCATCGGGGGCGGGATCAACGGGGTTCCAGGCATCATGGCCCGTATCGTTGAAGCACTCAGCTCACAGAATATTCAGATTCTGCAGTCAGCGGATTCCAATACAACCATTTGGGTTCTGGTCAAAAAAGAAGATATGGTACAGTCTCTACGCGCTTTACATGCCAAGTTTGAATTACACCGCTGACAAGGAGGAATTCAAAGTGGACTTCGGAAGATTAATAACCGCTATGGTGACCCCCTTTGACAGGGCTGGAGAGATCAATTGGGAAGCCACTTCACGGCTCGTCGACTATCTCATTGAGGAGCAGAAATCCGAAGCGCTTGTGGTCTGCGGAACGACTGGAGAATCGCCAACCCTTAGCGATGAAGAGAAGCTGGAGTTATTCGCGTATGTACTCAAAAAGGCTACAGGCCGTTGTAAAATCATCGCCGGAACAGGCAGCAACAGCACTAGGCATTCCATACATCTGACACAAGCGGCGGAAAAAATCGGTGTGGACGGCGTGCTTCTGGTTGTCCCTTATTACAACAAACCGAATCAAGAAGGGCTATATCAGCATTTTGCTGCCATAGCAGGGGAGACGTCACTTCCTGTTATTCTCTATAATGTTCCTAGCCGTACCAGCATCAGTATGAGTACAGCCACGACACTAAGGCTTGCCGATATTCCGAACATCGTGGCAACGAAGGAATGTCTGTCTGTAGATCAAATTACACAGATTGTTTCTGCTTGCCCGGCTGATTTCCGCGTATATTCAGGAGATGATGCTGCTGGGCTTGCCGCACTTGCTGTGGGGGGACATGGCATCATCAGTGTAGCCAGCCATGTCGTTGGGGAGCAAATGGCAGAAATGATCCAAGCTTACGTCTCAGGCGATGTAAGACGGGCAGGGGCGCTTCACCGTAAGCTGTTCCCTGTGTTCAAAGGGCTGTTCGAATGTCCGCAGCCGCTTCCGAATCCCTCAGCAGTGAAGTATGCACTTGGTCTGCTCGGTGTGGATGTTGGTACAGTTCGGTTACCGCTAGTACCACCAAGCGAAGAAGAGGCTGCGTTTATTGCAGCACTCCTGTAGTAATATTTGGACTTACAGTAGCTGGAATCTTAAGCTGGTATTCCTTCCAAGGAGTACCGGCTTTTGTTCGTATTGTGTCAAAATTATAAACACAGTATTAAGTTTAATCCTTCTGCAAAACCCTTTAGTCCTAGAGGGTGAAACGTTTTCGTCTGCTTTTTTCTCAAATAAACCAATGAATTCAAGGAAAGAATAGGGTTACGGAGCCGATGACTTGTCTTTTGCCAAAAAAATCATGTATAATGTTCTTAAGTGACTGGGTGCGGTAAAAATTAAATATGCGGTAATCTTCCGTCAATGTATTTTACATTGTGAGACAGGATAGGTCCTTGAATAAGTCTGTGCTAATGGAGCCGGATTTTCGCGCAAGGGGCGCGACAGTGAATTTTGACGGTGTTTTTCCGCTCAAGAAGGATTTCACTGCCCGATTAAGGAGTTTTCGCAGTGCGAAATTATACAGACTTATGGAATTTCTTTGTCAATTATGGAAGCTATCAGCAATTTGAAGATGTGTTCAGCGCCGCTGAAATAATGAAGCTTAATGTTTACAAATAAAAGTATGACGTCCAACATCATAGGAGGGTTAGATTCATTTGTCCAAAAAAAACAACAACGATAAATTGACGATTTTCGCTTTGGGCGGAGTCGGAGAGATCGGAAAAAACATGTACGTGGTTCAATACGGGAACGACATTGTAGTCGTGGATGCGGGACTGAAATTCCCGGAAGAAGATATGCTCGGTATTGACATTGTTATTCCTGATATCTCATACCTCACAGAGAACCGTGACAAAGTAAGAGGTATTGTTCTTACCCACGGACACGAGGATCACATCGGCGGATTGTCTTATGTACTCAAGAACTTGAATGTTCCGGTGTACGGAACAAGACTTACTCTGGGACTTGTGGAGAATAAGCTGAAGGAAGCGAACCTTCTTGGGGAAACCAAGCGTATTCTAATTAATGAGGACTCAGAAATCGAACTTGGAACCTCACTCAAAGTAACGTTCTTCAGAACGAATCATAGTATTCCTGACTCCGTCGGGGTATGTATCGAAACACCTGAAGGAAATGTTGTTCACACAGGTGACTTCAAATTTGACCATACCCCAGTCAATGGTCAGTTCGCTAATTTACACCGGATGGCTGAAATCGGCCAAAAAGGCGTACTAGCACTTATGTCAGACAGTACAAATGCGGAGAAGCCTGGCTTCACTCCATCTGAGAAGAATGTCGGCATTGTTCTTGAAGATATTTTCCGCAAAGCCGAACAGCGTGTAGTGGTAGCAACCTTCGCTTCCAACGTGCACCGTATTCAGCAGGTGGTGAACGCTGCGGAATCAACAGGTCGCAAGATTACCGTCATCGGCCGCAGTATGGTTAATGTGGTATCCATTGCTTCTGAACTTGGGTATCTGAATGTTCCAGATGGTATGCTGATTGAACCGGAAGAAATGAACAGAATGGCTGGGAACCGTGTAGTAGTACTGTGCACAGGCAGCCAAGGAGAACCTATGTCGGCGCTTACCCGCATGGCACGCTCCAGTCACCGGAAAGTGGACATCCTGCCTGGCGACACCGTAATTATTGCGGCAACACCGGTACCAGGGAATGAGAAGTATGTCGGACGTACCATCGATGAGCTGTTCAGACTGGGAGCCAACGTGATTTACAGCGGTTCCAACTCCGGCGTTCACGTATCCGGTCACGGAAGCCAGGAAGAACTGAAGCTTATGCTTAATCTGATGAAACCGAAATATTTCATTCCTATTCACGGAGAATTCCGGATGCAGCGCAGACATGCATTGCTGGCGGAATCCGTAGGTGTAGACCCAAGCAACATTTTCATCACTGAACTGGGTGAAGTGATTGAAATTTCCGGAGGTGCAGCCCGCAGAGCGGGTAAGGTAACTGCAGGCAACGTGCTGATTGACGGTCTTGGCGTAGGTGATGTTGGTAACATTGTACTCCGTGACCGTAAACTGCTGTCCCAGGACGGTATTCTTGTAGTGGTTGTGACGCTTAGCAAGCAGAACGGCGCTATCGTATCAGGACCTGATATCATTTCCCGAGGCTTTGTCTATGTACGGGAGTCCGAAGGACTTCTGGACGAAGCGAACCGGATTGTATCCGGAACACTGCAGCGCCTGATGAGTGAGAAGGTCAATGAATGGGCATCACTTAAAACAAGCGTCAAAGATTCACTCGGCCGTTTCCTCTATGAGCAAACCCGCCGCAGACCGATGATCCTTCCGATTATCATGGAAGTGTAATCAAGAAATAACCAGGCAAAAATATGTCCTATTATAAAAGGACGGCATTGGTGACATCTGGAAATATAAGGATGGTTGGCGTTATACACGTACATCCTTATGTAAATAAATAAGCAGGGCCAAAAGCCCCTTCTTCCCGGAAATATTGGACGGTTTCCAGGGGAGGAGGGGCTTTTGCTGTGCGAGGTCTTACTGGGCTGGACCGGAGACGGAGTCTATGGATACTTTATCAAGACCTTGTGCATAACAGAGTCCCTTGTAACGTCATACTAATCAAAGCTAGTATGGCTGCAGCCGAGGAGTGCTGCAAGCAAAAAGGGAGTGCTGCGAACGATGGAAATAACACCAGGTGTAAATGTTAGTGCAAATGAGGAGATTCTCCCGGATGTGGTGAAACCGCAGACCAGTGAGCCAATACCTCCAGGAACAGCAGGAGTGGTGAAGGAACTGGGTCAGACTGTGGTTCCGACCGGAGAACCGGACATCTTTTGCATGACTATAATCGGTCAGATTGAAGGGCATTTTGTCCTGCCTCCGCATAACAAGACCACTAAGTACGAGCATATCATTCCGCAACTGGTAGCCGCTGAACAGAGCAAAACAGTGAAGGGGCTGCTGATTATCCTCAACACGGTCGGCGGCGATGTAGAGGCTGGACTTGCGATTGCAGAGATGATAGCTTCACTGTCGAAGCCTACGGTAACAGTGGTCATTGGCGGAGGTCACAGTATTGGGGTTCCAATTGCAGTAGCCTCCAGTTATTCCCTTATTGCCGAGAGCGCGACGATGACGATCCATCCTATCCGTATGAATGGACTGGTTATCGGAGTGCCGCAGACCTTTGAGTATATGGAGCGGATGCAGGAGAGAATGGTGAGATTTGTAACCTCCCATTCAAGAATTTCTGAGCAGCAGTTCAAGGATCTGATGTTTAAAACCGGTGAACTGAACCGGGATATCGGTACTGCAGTCGGCGGCTACGATGCGGTCAAGTACGGACTGATGGATGAGGTGGGTGGAATCGGTGCGGCGTTGTCCCGCTTGAACGGAATGATTGCCGGAGATATTGCACAGTTGCCTGAACAAATCGTGCAAGGAGGGTTGACGCAATGACCCTGTATACGGTTATTCCGATAGAGCAGGTATACGAAGGAGCAGTTAGCTTTGTACTGCCGCTGGAGGAAGTCAGCATACAAGGCATGTTGATGCAGGTAGAGCCTATGGAACACGGACAGGCGCGTATCGTTAGACTGCTTGATTGCCCCCTTGAAAAGTATCTGGACCCGGCATTTTCGCCGGGAGCTATTATCCGCTGGAATCCATGAAATTCTCTTTCCTGGGACTCTGTAGAAGGTAATGCGAACACTGTCCCAGAAAGATGCATTTTCTGACAAAAGAGAACATAGGTACGCCACGCCATTATATGGTATAATATTTTACCGGGGGTGGATGGTGTGGCTAAACGAAGAAAGAAAAAGAAAAAAGCACTGCTGGGCAGTGTTTTAAAATATGAAATCTACGGGATCATGCTGATTACAATATCCGTCATTGCATTATCCGGTGAAGCGGCAGTGGGACGCTCACTTTCCAATATGGCAGGATATTTATTCGGGAGATTCTATTTTGTGTTGCCGCTTGTCGGTATTTGTTATGGGTTAATGGTAATGATTCACAGAAAGTGGCCTTCTACGTGGAACAGCCGTCATTCCGGCGTACTTCTGTTGGTACTTTCCTTGTGTCTGATGAGTACGATTTCAGCAATGCAACAGAAATTGGGTCCATTATCGATGCTGCATCCTGGAAATGTACTGGCACAGATACAGAATGATTTGTCGGGTTCGCTCTCATCTGGTGTAAGCGGCAGTGATGTGTATATGTTGGGCAAGGACATTAGCGGTGGTTATCTTGGAGCACTAGAGTACGCAGCATTACTGTGGCTATTCGGCAATCTGGGAGCAAAACTGCTGATGATTGTTATGATGGCCATCAGCTTCATGCTGATTACGAATCTCTCTTATGTTGAACTGTTCACACTTCTGAGAGTCCGGTTAGTTAGGCTGGTGGAAGACATCCGCCAGAGAACGGCTAACCGCCCGGCAGCGGTTCCTGTGGCTGCCAGACCGGACAGAACAAGGAGGAGCGCTGTTCCTCAGCCTATCGAGGATGAGGATGAGGATGAACGTCAGCTCCCTAACCGAAACCAGCCGCAGTTCCTCAGAAGAATCGGAGGCTGGTTCAGTGGTGGATCAAGAACGGGACCTTTACCCGACGAAGGGCAGTCTGAGGATTCTAACAATGGAGATGTGGTGCTGACTGGTACACATACGGACCCCATTCTGTCAGGCTTGCCTGCAGGAGATGTATCCTATCTGGACGACGATGATGATTATCTGGGTGATGATGTTGAGCCGGCAACTCCAATTATTCGTGATTTCTTTGAACATATCCGGACTGAAGGTTTGAATGCGGAGGATCGTGAAGAGTGGAGTGAGTTCTCGCCAGCAGCGCGTAACGGAACGGTCAGGGAGGCCAATGCCAATTCACCAGCACCTTTACAAAGCAGCGTTGCGTCTGTGGAAGGCGCCTTGTCCGCAGAAGAACTGGCACTGGTTGAGTTGAATGGTCTGCTGGACTCCTCTGAGGGCGGAGAGCCTGTTCCGGTACCGCTCCCGCCTCCGCCGAAGCCTTACAAGTTGCCTTCGTTCCGGCTTTTGGCCAAGCCTAACAACGGTGCCAAGGCTGGTGACCAGAACGATTACATGCAGACGGCCCGCAAGCTGGAAGCTACATTGGAGAGCTTTGGCGTAAGAGCGAAGGTGCTTGAGGTCGTAAGAGGACCAGCAGTTACACGGTATGAGATTCAACCGGATATTGGGGTCAAGGTTAGCCGTATAGTTAACCTGACCGATGACATTGCGCTTGCTCTAGCTGCCAAAGATATCCGAATGGAAGCACCGATTCCCGGCAAGTCAGCTATTGGGATTGAGGTGCCTAATCCCGAAGTGTCGATAGTAACGATGCGTGAGGTTATGGAAACCCAGATTTTCCAGGATGCTGAATCCAGATTGTCGATTGCCTTTGGACGTGATATTTCGGGCCAGACGATTGTAGGCAATTTAGCTAAGATGCCCCATTTGCTGGTAGCGGGGGCAACAGGTTCAGGGAAATCGGTCTGTATTAATGGTATTATCACCAGTATTCTGTATAAGGCTAAACCCAATGAAGTTAAGTTTCTGATGGTTGACCCTAAGATGGTTGAGCTAAATGTATATAACGGGATTCCTCATCTGCTCGCTCCTGTGGTCACAGATCCCAAACGTGCAAGTTTGGCCTTGAAAAAGATTGTAGTCGAAATGGAGAAAAGATATGAGTTGTTCTCCAAGTCGGGTACACGCAATGTGGAAGGCTACAATAATCTGATGAAAGATAACCCTGCAGCGGTATTGCCATACATTGTAGTGATTGTGGACGAGCTTGCGGATCTAATGATGGTCGCGGCGAACGATGTGGAAGATGCGATCTGCCGTCTGGCGCAGATGGCACGTGCAGCGGGTATTCACTTGATTATTGCCACTCAGCGTCCATCAGTAGATGTCATCACAGGGCTTATCAAAGCTAACATTCCTTCCCGTATCGCGTTCGGTGTCTCCTCCAACGTGGATTCACGTACCATTCTGGACATGCCGGGAGCAGAGAAGCTGCTGGGCCGGGGAGATATGCTCTTCCTGCCAATGGGTGCATCGAAGCCGATCCGCGTTCAAGGTGCTTTTATGAGTGACCAGGAAGTGGAGACTATTGTTCAGTATGTCAGCAGTCAGGGTGAAGCTAATTACGATGAATCAATTGTCCCTGAGGTAGATGATACAGTGATGGGAGAGGATGAGCCGCAGGATGAATTGTATGAGCAAGCTGTTCAGATTGTGCTCGAAGCGAAGCAAGCCTCGGTATCGCTGCTCCAGCGGCGTATGCGTGTCGGCTATACTCGGGCAGCACGATTAATTGATGCCATGGAAGCCAGGAGTGTAATCGGGCCATACGAGGGCAGCAAGCCCCGAGAGGTATTGATGTCAATGGAACAGTATCAGCACAACCGGATTAGTTCTTAGATCTTGTAAGTGGATTTCCGGGACGAAGCCTCTTCCTTAAATGGAAGGGGCTTGTTTTATTTTCTTTACTGTGAGAATCAAGGGAAGCAGTATCTTTATTGAAGATCTTTCTTAATGCATAGGATGCCCTGCCAGTCGTCATAATAACTTTAGCCATCCATGCTGAACTTACAAGAGAAAGGTAGAGCGATCCCAATGAAAAAGCACAAGCAGTGGATATTTGCCGTACTAACCCTTGCATTGGCAGCTGCTCCGTTTACAGGTTTACTTTATAAAACCAATGGAGCAGTTTACGCTAATCAGAATAATAACGCATCTGTAATGATGGAAAGCACTTTGTCGGAGAAAGAGGCATTGCCGGCATTCGGAACAGTTCCGCTTAGAGTGGGCTCTTCTGGACAAGATGTCTATGAACTGCAGGGAAGGTTGAAGCATCTTGGATACTATGACGGAGCCATAGATAGTCAATTCGGGACAAAAACCAAGAACGCAGTAACCTGGTTCCAATGGAAATTTGGCATAGAAGCAGACGGCATAGTCGGTGCAAAAACAAAGCTGAAGCTGTATAATGCCACCAAAGCCTGGAAGCCAACAGAAGCGTCAACGAGTACTGCCCAAAAGACCGGAACCAGTGAAAATACCGGCACTTCGAATTCAGCCGAGTTGACATCAGGGGATGCAATGGGCTTATCGGAGAATGATCTCAAGATTATGGCAAATGCGGTATATGGAGAATCGCGTGGCGAACCCTTTGAAGGACAGGTGGCCGTAGCTGCAGTCATCCTGAACCGTGTGAAATCACCAAACTTTCCAAAGACGCCTTCCGGTGTGATTTTTCAGCCGGGAGCCTTCACGGCGGTTGCGGATGGACAGATTTATCTAGAGCCTAATGAACAGGCACGCAAAGCCGTGCAGCAGGCACTTAACGGGTGGGACCCTTCGGGTGGCTGTATTTATTACTTCAATCCGAAAACAGCTACTTCCAAATGGATTTGGTCCCGTCCGCAGGTAAAGACGATCGGCCAGCATATTTTCTGCATGTAGCCGTTAGGCAGCATAATGTCGGGCCATTCCGTATAAAAAGGACCTATGAGCAACCGGTAACCTGCTTCCGGTTGCTTCCTTACTTTGGAATGGTTTAGAATGGATAATACTTCATAAACTTGTTGTATAGAGAGTGAACTTAAGAATAGAGATTGCCAACATTATTAAGTTCAGCAATGTATAGCAGTTATTCCCGCCGCAAAGGAGTTTTGGACTTGACAAATACTGGATTTCAACATGGCAGCGCTGCAGGAATGCGTATTCACGTGCTTCCAACCAAGGCGTTCAAGACATTCGCCATCTCGCTCTATGCCGGCATTCCGCTTGACGAAAGTACGGTTACAAAAACAGCGCTGGTACCTTTTGTGCTCCGAAGAGGTACTGCGAATTATCCTGAAACCACTCAGTTCCGTGAACGTCTGGAGGAACTGTACGGTGCCGGATTTGGCTTCGATATTTATAAAAGAGGGGATTATCAGATCGTCCAGTTTCGTATGGATACGATCAATGATTCCTTCGTCCACAGCAAGGAAAGCCTGCTGGGAGAATCGTTCGCGTTTCTCGGAGATGTGCTGACGAAGCCTCTGCTCGAGGAAGGGAGCTTCCGTGCTTCTTATGTAGCCACTGAACGCGAAACTGTACGCAAGAAGCTGGAAGCCATCGTCAACGATAAAATCCGGTATGCGGCTGAGCGCTGTATTGAGGAAATGTGCCGCAAAGAACCCTACCGGCTTCACCCGCTGGGTCAAAGAGCTGATCTGGACAGCATTACCCCTGAATCCCTATATCAGTCCTATAATTCCTGGCTGGAGGGAGCCATTCTTGATCTGTACGTGGTAGGTGACACTACTCCAGAGGAAGTGGAGAAGCTGGTCAATCGTCATTTCGGCCGTGCTCATGGCGAGACTGCAGCGTATTCCTCCAACTTTACACCGGTATCGGTAACAGAGGTCCGCACTGTGGAAGAGAAGCTCGATGTCAATCAGGGCAAGTTAAATATGGGGCTCCGCACCTCGATTACCTACAAGGACGACCTTTACGCTTCTGCACTTATGTATAACGGCATTCTGGGAGGCTACCCCCACTCCAAACTGTTTGTGAATGTGCGTGAGAAAGAGAGCCTGGCCTATTATGCATCCTCGCGCTACGACGGGCATAAGGGCATTGGAACAATTCAATCGGGGATAGAGACACAAAATTACGACAAAGCTGTAGAGATTATCCGTAAGCAGCTGGATGAACTGAAGACTGGGAATATCAGTGATCTGGAGCTAAGCCAGACCAAAGCCATGATCCGTAATCTGCTCTCTGAAATTCAGGATTCAGCGTTTGAGATGATTTCCTTTGACTTTAACCGCCAATTATCCGGAAAAGAACGCTCAGCCCAGGAGCTCATGGTCCAGGTGGACAATACGGGTATGGAAGATGTTAAGGCTGCGGCGGGCACCTTTGAACTGGATACGATCTATTTCCTGACAGGGAAGGAGGAATAGCGGTGGAAAAGATCCATTACGAGAAACTTCAAGAAACGCTGTATCACGAGGTTATGGATAACGGACTGCAGGTGTATGTGCTGCCGAAGCCTGCTTTTCTCAAAACCTATGCCACCTTTGCAACCAAATACGGTTCTGTGGACAATCATTTTAAAGTGGCCGGAGGAGAAGAAACAACCGTTCCTGACGGCATAGCTCACTTTCTGGAGCATAAAATGTTTGAGGAGCCGGAAGGTGATATTTTTGCTACCTTTGCCTCCAATGGAGCTTCAGCGAATGCATTCACAAGCTTTGACCAGACGGTCTACTTGTTCTCTGCAACGGAAAACATTGAGACGAACCTCAGTACGCTTGTGGACTTCGTGCAGCATCCGTATTTCACTGATGAGAACGTGGAGAAGGAAAAAGGCATTATCGGCCAGGAAATCAACATGTATGCGGATAATCCGGACTGGCGTGTCTATTTCGGATTAATCGAAGCGATGTATGCCAAACATCCGGTCCATATTGATATCGCCGGTACCATCGAATCCATTGGTACCATTACCAAAGAAACGCTGTATACCTGTTACAATTCCTTTTACCACCCCAGCAATATGCTGTTATTTATTGTGGGCGGTGTCGATCCGGAGAAGGTGTTTGAGTTGATCCGTACCAATCAGAGCCGCAAAGATTACGGCAAGCAGGGTGAAATCGAAAGAATCTTCGAGGAAGAGCCGGCACAGGTGGCTACTAAAGTGAAGGAAAGCAAGCTTGCTGTGTCTATGCCCAAGATACTTTTTGGCTTCAAGGAGAAGGTGGAAGGCTTGTCAGGGGAAGAGGCGGTGCGCCATGATCTGACGACCAAACTGATGCTGGACCTGCTGCTGGGCAGCAGTACAGGGCTCTACCAGAAGCTGTATGACGAGGAGCTCATCTCTGACAGCTTCGGGCATGAATTCAACAGTTCTCCGCAATATGCATTCTCAGCTATCGGCGGAGATACCAAGGACCCTGATCTGCTGCTTGAGCGGATAAAGGATGAAATCAACCATGTCCTGGAGTCTGGCTTTACGGAGAAGGATTTCGAACGGGCCCGCAAAAAGAAAATCGGAGGCTATCTTCGTATGCTGAATTCGCCAGAGAGCATTGCTCACGAATTCACACGTTATCAGTTCCGCGGAGGAGATTTGTTTGAAGTGCTTCCGCTTTATGAATCGATTACACTTGAAGAAGTTAACACTCGTCTGCGCTCGCATGTGGATTGGGAACAGCTCGCCGTATCGCTTGTGGTGAGTCCTTAATGGCACTTTCGGGAGAGAACAGCAAGCCAATAGGGGAAATGACGGTACTCGTTACAGGAGGCAGCGGGGGAATCGGCGGTGCCATTGCCGAGCGTTTTGCATCTGTAGGTATGAACATTGTCATCCATTACATGAACTCGCATGAAGCAGCAAATGATGTGGCCCGGCGCTGTATGGCGCATGGGGCCAAGGTATTAACAGTGGCTGCGGATATGAAAGACCGCAGCCAGTTAGTCCGCATGGCAGAAAGGCTGGAGAGCAGTGGGCTGCAGCCGGACATCCTCGTGAATAATGCCGGTAAGGCCCATTACGGGATGCTGGCAGACATCACTGAGGAAGAATGGGATGATATTATGGCGGTCAATCTCAAAGGCACCTTTCTGTGCAGTCAGATTTTTATGCCGTACATGGTGTCCCAACGCTATGGGCGGATTATTAATGTATCCTCTGTCTGGGGAATTTCCGGTGCTTCCTGTGAAGTGGCTTACTCTGCCAGCAAAGGCGGGGTGAATGCCTTTACCAAAGCGCTTGCCAAGGAGCTGGCCCCTTCTGGAGTAACGGTTAATGCTGTAGCGCCAGGAGCTGTTCATACGGCAATGCTTTCCAATCTGCAGGAGGAAGAGCTGCGGATGCTTGAAGAGGAAATTCCTGCGGGCAGGCTTGCTTCGCCCGAAGAAATCTCCTCTTTGGTCTATTTTCTTGCGCTTCCTGAATCCGGGTATATCACGGGGCAGATCATCAGTCCGAACGGCGGCTGGATTACCTGATGTTTGATCATGAGGCTGCTTGGAGAAATGCTCCAGCATAAGAATATCCCCGCGGAGACATATTATAGCTGTTGCTTTTAAATCTCACGTAACCCAAAACAATTTGAGGAGGATTTAAGATGTCAACAGACTCCGTAGTGAAAAACTTTGATACCTGGAAAAGCTTTCTGGGAGACCGGGTCATTCAGGCTGAAAAAATGGGGATGAGTGAAGAAACCATTTCCAAGCTGGCTTTTGAAATTGGGGAATTCCTCGATAAAAAAGTCGATCCCGGCAACTACTCCAACCGGGCGATCAAAGAGCTGTGGGATGTCGGCAACGAGGATGAGAAGCATACCATTGCTTCTCTTATGGTCAAGCTGGCGAAGAAAAACGCATAGCTCACGGAACAAGCTCCCCTCGCGGGAGCTTTTCTGTAATTATTACAGCAGTGACCTTGCCTTTCAATTTTATTTTATATATCATTAACATGACCCGTGTTCAGAACACTTTGCCGAAGCCGGCTTTTTTTGACGTATGGCGCAAAGTTAAGGGAAAAGGAATCTATGAGGTGTAACAAGTGGAATATAAACAATGGTACATGGAGTATAAGATACATAAGAACAGACCCGGTCTGCTTGGTGATATCGCTTCAATGCTCGGAATGCTGGAGGTCAATATCCTGACCATAAACGGGGTTGAAGGCAAGACCCGTGGTATGCTGCTGGAAACAAGTGACGATGAAAAAATCATGCTGATGGGCGAAATGCTCAAAAAGGTGGATAATATAACGGTTACCGCTCTACGTTCTCCGCGGCTTGTAGACAAGCTGGCGGTGCGGCACGGACGCTATATTGACCGCGACTCCGATGACCGCAAGACGTTCCGTTTCACAAGAGACGAGCTCGGGCTGCTTGTTGATTTTCTCGGGGAACTGTTTAAAAGGGAAGGGAATCAGGTTATAGGTCTTCGGGGCATGCCGCGTGTCGGTAAGACAGAATCGATCATCGCCGGCAGTGTTTGCGCCATGAAGCGCTGGACATTTGTTTCTTCCACACTTTTGCGGCAGACGGTACGCAGCCAGCTTGCTGAGGACGAAATGAATCCCCATAACGTCTTCATCATTGACGGCATCGTGAGCACGATCCGCTCCAATGAGAAGCATTATAGCCTGCTCCAGAATGTGATGAGCATGCCAAGTACGAAGGTGATCGAGCACCCGGATATTTTTGTGCGGGAATCAGAATACAGCTATGATGATTTTGATATTATTATCGAGCTGCGTAATAATCCGAACGAAGAGATATTGTACGACTCGTTCACGACGAGCTACAGTGATGATCTATAAACACACATAATTTAGGAGGTGATGGTATGTCGGAACTTGGCCGGCATTTGAAGGAGGCGCGTCTGCAAAAAGGGATGAGCCTCGATGATGTCCAGGAAGTAACGAAAATTCGCAAAAAATATTTAGAGGCCATCGAAGCGGAGGATTATAAAGTGCTCCCGGGAAGTTTTTATGTCCGGGCATTCATCAAAACCTATGCGGAGGCCGTTGGCGTGAATCCTGACGAGCTTATGGAGGAACATGGGAATGTACCTGCCGCTCCGGTAGATACCACAATGGAGACGGTCATTCAGAAGCGCAGCCGCAGACCTGAAACGGAACGGAATGCGAAGTGGCTGCCTACGGTTTTGATGTGGACCTTTCCTGTGATCATTATTGTGGTGATATATCTGTACGCCTCTTCCAATATGAATAACAAATCAGATCCCGACAAGACAGAGCCTGCCAACATAACCAGTGAAACACAAGATCCATCGAAGGTTGAGCCTTCGCCGACAGCTGTGGGGGGAGGAGCGGTCATACCTTCTGCATCGGCTGGAACAGACACTGGTAAGACTCCGGAGGCAACAATAGCTCCTTCAGCGACTCCGCTTCCATCGCCATCCTCTCAGGAGGTTACGGTCACACAGGACAGGAAATCCGGTAAAACAACGGTGTATAAGGTTTCTGCCCCTGCCGGAAGTGCGGTTCAGGTACAGATTGCTGCGACCGGAGTGAGCTGGCTTGAGGTATACAAGGGCGAGAATTCCAAAGGAGAGAAGCTGAGCTTCGGCAATACTGCCGCTGGTGACAATATGAGCTTCACCCTTGACAGTGAAGGGATGTATATCAAATCCGGGTACTCTCCTGCTACACAGATCACAGTTAACGGACAGGTAATTACGGATGGCAAAACTTCATCCCGGCTTCTTCTGGAGCTGAATGACGGTTCGGCTACAGGTACGACTGGAGCACCAGACACCGGTACAACGGACACGGGTACAACGGGAAGTCAGGACACAACTGCTACTCAAGAGGGCACGACTACGGAATAGAGCGGCCCGGGTATAGACTTTGGCTTTTTGGAGAACCTATGACTGATTTACAGTTCTTACGCCAAAGTGAGGTGTATTCTCTCATGACCGTTAGCTGGATCGTAACAGGGCTGGGCATTATCGTCAGTCTCCTCGGATATTATCTGACACCGAGTGCCTGGGGTTATGGAATTCTGGGCTTTGGGCTGGCACATGTTCTGCTGGGGATTCTGGATATGTTCCGGGCTCCCTCACGCAGTAGACAGTAGCCCGCAAGCAGCGTCTCCCGAACCCTAAGATATGGGGAGTATCATCTGTGCATACAAGAATGGCTCCACTATGTGGGGCTGTTTTGTATGTCGGGTCCCCGCAGTCCTCCCATAATTAGACTTAAGAGATCCTTTCTCATATAATAGGAAAAGAATATTTGTAAACAAAGGAAGTGGATTTATGAGTTCTGAAAGTTCATTTGATATCGTATCCAAGATGGATATGCAGGAGTTAACCAATGCCGTTCATCAGACGGAGAAGGAGATTGATAACCGTTTTGACTTCAAAAACAGCAAAAGTAGTCTGAAGCTGGAGAAGGACGCACTTATCATCGCTTCAGAGGATGAATACAAGCTGAATGCCGTCATTGACATTTTACAGTCGAAGATGGTCAAACGCGGAATTACACTCAAGAATCTGGATTTTGGCAAAATTGAGCCTGCCTCACTGGGGTCTGTACGGCAGCGTTTGGGACTCAAACAGGGAATTGATCAGGAGAATGCCAAAAAAATCAACATTCTGATCCGTGATTCCAAATTGAAGGTGAAGAGTCAGATTCAAGGGGACCAAATCCGCGTAACCGGCAAAAGCCGTGATGA
The DNA here is from genome assembly GCF_001909085.1 of Paenibacillus sp. P32E. Classification (NCBI taxonomy): domain Bacteria; kingdom Bacillati; phylum Bacillota; class Bacilli; order Caryophanales; family Paenibacillaceae; genus Paenibacillus; species Paenibacillus sp. P32E. Next base: position 243,027 of record NZ_LVYY01000057.1, read on the forward strand.
TCTGCAGCAGATTATCCAGCTTCTACGCAAAGCAGATTTGCCGCTGGATCTGCAATTCAACAACTTAAAGTAAGATTTTGTACCCCGCACTGCTTGTGCTTATCTCGCCTGCGGGGTGCTTTGTGTTTTTTTTGACACTTACATAGGGCTATAATATACTTGCTAAGCAGTTTTTAAGAAAATAGTGGATTATCGGATTCGTATGGATCAAGGGAGGAACTTCTGTGAATTTGCCTAACCGCATTACGCTTGCCCGAATTTGCCTCATCCCGATTATGATGTTTTTTTTGCTGGTGAATTTCAGCTTTTATCCGGAACCGATTCATTGGGGCTCGTTCCAGCTCTCCATTAATCATCTGATCGCGGCAGTGATTTTTCTGCTTGCAGCCAGTACGGATGGAATAGACGGCTACATAGCCCGGAAATACAACATGGTCACCAATCTGGGCAAGCTTCTCGATCCCCTTGCGGACAAGCTGCTGGTCTCGGCTGTACTGATTTCCCTGGTAGAACTGGGCAGATGTGACTCTTGGATTGCTATCGTCATTATTAGCCGTGAGTTCGCTGTAACGGGCCTGCGTCAAGTAGCACTTCTCGAAGGTAAAGTGGTTGCTGCCAGCAAATGGGGCAAGATTAAAACTGTGATTCAGATTGTCGCTATTTCCCTTCTGCTGCTCAACAATTTCCCGTTTCAATTTGTCAGTATTCCTGTAGATGATATTGCGATCTGGGCAGCGGCAATTGTTACCATCTATTCAGGTGTTGACTATTTCGTGAAAAACAAAGATTTGTTGCAGCTTCACAACGCTTAATTGAACTGCACAACAGAATCATTCATTATGTACATTCAGGAGGAGAAAGCCAGCGATGAAAGCGGAAATTATTGCCGTCGGCACAGAACTTTTGCTCGGACAGATTGTAAACAGCAATGCACAGTTTCTTTCAGTAGAGTTGGCCGCACTCGGAATCGATGTTTATTTTCAGACCGTTGTTGGAGACAACAGCAGCCGTTTGCAGCAAGCCATCGAAATTGCCCGCAGTCGTGCGGATGTTATTCTGTTCACCGGCGGGATTGGTCCGACCGAAGATGATCTTACCAAAGATGCCTTAGCTGCATCCGTAGGCCGCGGTCTGCATATAGACCAGCTTGCCATGGACCATGTTCAGCGGTTTTTTGATGAACGCAAAATTATTATGACCGAAAACAACCGGAAACAGGCACTGATTATTGATGGAACAACACCACTCCCCAATGAAGCGGGGCTGGCTGTTGGTCTTGCTTTTTCCGATGGTGGAAAGTTTTACATTGTGCTTCCAGGACCTCCGCGCGAGATGAAGCCTATGTTCACAGGCCAGGCGAAGCCTTGGCTGCTGCAGCATGCCTTGACGGATGAAATGCCGATATACTCCAAAATGCTGAAGTTTGCCGGTATCGGGGAGTCGCTTCTTGAAGATAAACTGATTGATCTAATCCGGAACCAGAGCGATCCGACCATTGCTCCATATGCCAAGGAGGGTGAGGTAACGGTGCGTATCTCCACCAAAGCCCCTTCGGAGCGGGAAGCTATGGAGAAGCTGGAGGTACTTGAAAAGTCCATTCAGGAGATTCTGCCGGAGCACATGTATGCCAATATTAATGTGCCGCTTGAGCAGCTGATTGTGGATTGGATGGCAGATGCCGGCCTGACTTTGAGTGCGGCGGAGAGCTGTACAGGCGGCCTTCTAATGGAGAGCATTACAAATATTCCGGGCAGCGCGTCTATGTTCCTCGGAGGGATCGTGTGCTATTCCAATGATATGAAGAAGAAGCTGCTGAACGTGCCTGCAGCGCTGCTGGAGGGTCCGGAGGCCCCGGGCGCAGTCAGCCGGGAAGTAGCTGAGGTGCTTGCGGATCAAGTGAGAATGACCGCTGACAGCGACTTTGGATTGTCGGTTACTGGTGTAGCGGGTCCGGGATATTCCGAGCGCAAGCCGGTAGGGTTAGTATTTATCGGACTGGCTGAACGCGGCCGGCCTACGGAAGTCTATGAACTTAATCTTAAAGGCACTCGCGAAAATATCCGCCTGCGAACCGTCAAGGCTCTTTTATACCGTCTCTGGCGCAGGCTGGAGGAATGTAAGGTAGCTACACCGCTTGAAGGGTCAGCCTTGCAATAACCTTCCCGTCCGGTATATAATTTGTTCATACGGAAGAACCGTGGCACTGAGATATCTTTGCTGCGGTTTTTTGTTTTATTCTTATGTAATGAACTGCAGCCTGTCCCTGTAAGAAGGTACTGTCCGACATCCGGTGAATGAATAATCTGGCCCAGCGTCAGATCCGGAAGGAGGCTTACAATAAAAGGGAGTAACCCTCCTTGGGACAAAAAAAACGAATGTATGTTCGAAAAAAAGCTTGGCAAGACCTCCGAAACACGTTATTATAATACTATAAACAGTGAAGGAAGTGGTCTGATTGTCAGATCGTCGTGCGGCGCTTGATATGGCGCTTCGTCAAATAGAAAAACAATTCGGTAAAGGTTCGATTATGAAATTGGGAGAATCCACTCACATGAAAGTGGAAGTCGTACCTAGCGGATCTTTGGCACTTGATATTGCATTAGGTATAGGCGGACTTCCTAAGGGACGTATTATTGAAGTATATGGACCAGAGTCGTCCGGTAAGACAACTGTTGCCCTGCACGCTATTGCAGAAGTGCAGAAGTCAGGCGGACAAGCTGCATTTATCGATGCCGAGCATGCACTTGATCCTAAATACGCCAAAGCGCTTGGCGTAAATATCGATGAACTGCTGTTATCCCAACCAGATACTGGTGAGCAAGCCCTTGAAATCGCTGAAGCACTTGTGCGCAGTGGCGCGGTTGATATCATCGTAGTAGACTCGGTGGCAGCACTGGTTCCAAAAGCGGAAATTGAAGGGGACATGGGGGATTCCCATGTAGGCTTGCAAGCACGTCTGATGTCCCAGGCTTTGCGGAAACTGTCGGGGGCAATCAACAAATCCAATACCATTGCTATCTTCATCAACCAGCTTCGTGAGAAGATCGGCGTGATGTTCGGTAACCCGGAAACGACACCTGGCGGCCGGGCACTGAAATTCTACTCTTCCGTACGTCTGGATGTGCGCCGTGTAGAGAGCATCAAAATGGGCAATGATGTTGTGGGTAACCGCACCAAGATTAAAGTCGTGAAGAACAAGGTGGCTCCTCCATTCAAACAGGCAGATGTAGATATTATGTACGGTGAAGGCATTTCCCGTGAAGGAAGCCTTGTAGATATAGGAACAGAGATGGATATCGTGAACAAGAGCGGTGCTTGGTATTCCTATGAAGGTGAACGTCTTGGACAAGGCCGTGAGAATTCTAAGCAGTTCCTCAAGGAGCATCAGGATATTGCTCTTCTGATTGAGAACAAAATTCGTGAAGCGAGCAATTTGTCAACGCTTGTGGCTGCGCCTACGGAATCTGAAGTAGTAGCAGAGCAAGAGGAAGAAGAAAAGCTCCTGCTTGAAATCGAATAACTTGATATTCAATCATTTGTAATTGAATACTAGGTAAGAGTTCAGGCGCCCTGTGAATAATCATAGCAGGGCGCTTTTTCGTAAATAAATATGATTTACATCAGCAATGAGGTGATAGGGCAGCTATGGTAATCCAATTAAATCCTGAACCTGAAGAGCAGGACGAGCAGATCTTAGCGGATTTTCCTGAGGATGAATTACTCGAAATTACGCGTGTGGAGCGTCAGAAGAAGTCAGACCACCGTTATATTATACATTTTGGTGCATATCAGCTGGCCGTTCATGAAGATGTCATGATTAAATACCGGATGATTACGGGTAGCTCCTTCATGAAGACCGATCTGGAGGAGATCGTTGTAGCTGATGAGCGGCAGCGGGCTTATGTGGAGGGCTTGCGCTATTTGGAGCGCAAACCGCGGACGTCTCAGGAAATGGCCCGTCGTTTACGGGAGAAGGAAATAGGGGAGACTATTATTGCTGAAGTTCTGCTGCGTCTGCAGCAGGAGCGTCTGCTCGATGATCCCTTATACGCCAAGCAATGGGCGGAGCAGCGAATGACGAATCAACGCAAAGGCAAGCTGTGGATCCGCCAGGAACTGCGTGAGAAGGGAATCGACAAGTCGCTGATTTCTGAGGCATTGGAGAATATTACTCCTGAACAGGAGCTGGAAAGTGCCCTGCAGACGGGACGGAAGAAATGGAATTTGATCCGCGGTGATGTGCATGACAAGCGGAGGAAGACCGGAGCTTTCCTCATGCGGAGGGGGTTTTCCGGGGATATGGTGCGTCAGGTGCTGAATATTTTGCGTCAGGAAGAGGATTTTGAGGGCGAAGATGAGGATATTTACTTCCCTGACTGATTGTCTTGACTTTAATGCAGTTATCGACTCTCTTGACAATGTCTTTTTATAAATAATAAAATATAACATGAATCGGCATAAATAAGATATCCTTTTTCCTTCCCAAAAAGCAGACTCTTATGAAGCGGTTCGCGTACAACTCATATGAAATGTAATCGCCGGATAAGGCGGGCAGTGTGCATGTGCAGCATGTGCAGTATGGCAATCGGTGTATTACCGGTTTTTTGTATGGTGATGAACGGATTAGTTTAACAACTGCACAAATTCCCAAGCCTAGTTCTTGGAGGAACCAACGAGGAGGTGAACAGAATGCAAACTGCAATCTGGGTCATAATCGTTCTCGTTGTAGCTGCATTATTCTTTGGATTCGGTTATTTTATTCGTAAATCCCTTGCAGAAGCTAAGATTTCCAGTGCTGAGAAAGAAGCCGTAGTCATCGTAGAGAACGCGAAGAAAGAGGCAGAAGCACTGAAGAAGGAAACGGTACTTGAAGCTAAGGACGAGGTCCATAGAATCCGTACCGAAGCTGAAAAAGAAACTCGTGAACGTCGGAATGAAATCCAACGGCAAGAGAGACGTTTGCTGCAAAAGGAAGAATCGCTGGATAAAAAAATGGAATCGCTCGAACGAAAAGAAGAACAAGTAGCTAACAAAGAGAAACGAATTGACGAAACACAACAGCAAATTGACGTTATTTACAAGAATCAAGTTACTGAATTGGAACGTATCTCTAATCTGAGCATCGATGATGCCAGAAGTATCATTCTCAGCAATGTTGAGCAGGAAGTTCGCCATGAAACCGCTCAGATGATCAAGGAAATTGAGCAGCAGGCCAAAGAAGAAGCGGACAAAAAAGCCCGTGAAATTATTACCTTGGCGATCCAACGCTGTGCAGCTGATCATGTGGCGGAAACAACCGTGTCGGTCGTAACACTGCCTAATGAAGAGATGAAGGGCCGGATTATCGGCCGCGAAGGCCGTAATATTCGTGCACTGGAAACCCTCACTGGTATTGATCTCATCATTGATGATACTCCGGAAGCGGTTATTCTGTCAGGCTTTGATCCGATTCGCCGCGAAGTGGCCCGTACGGCACTTGAGAAGCTTGTAGCTGATGGTCGTATCCATCCGGCTCGGATCGAGGAAATGGTAGAGAAGTCCCGTAAGGAAGTGGATGAGCGGATTCGTGAATACGGTGAACAAGCTACCTTCGAGGTTGGCGTTCACGGGTTGCATCCAGATCTGATCAAAATCCTGGGCCGTCTGAAATTCCGTACGAGCTATGGTCAAAATGTACTCAAGCACTCCATGGAGGTTGCTTATTTGACTGGACTGATGGCCGGTGAGCTTGGGGAAGACATCGTGCTTGCAAAACGCGCCGGACTGCTGCATGATATCGGCAAAGCGCTGGATCACGAAGTGGAAGGTTCGCACGTGGAAATTGGCGTCGAGCTGGCGAAGAAATACAAGGAACATCCAGTGGTTATCAACAGTATCGCATCCCATCACGGCGACTGCGAAGCTACTTCGGTTATTGCCATGCTGGTTGGAGCAGCTGATGCTTTGTCGGCCGCACGCCCTGGCGCACGCCGCGAAACCCTGGAAACGTATATCAAACGTCTGGAAAAGCTGGAGGAGATCTCCGAATCCTTCGAGGGTGTGGAGAAATCCTACGCCATTCAAGCGGGCCGCGAGGTACGTGTGATGGTGCAGCCTGAGAAGATTGACGATGCAGAAGCTTTCCGTCTGGCACGTGATATTACGAAGATGATCGAGAGTGAGCTGGATTATCCGGGTCATATCAAGGTTACAGTAATCCGCGAGACACGGGCTGTAGAATACGCAAAATAACCAAGGAAATCGGCCCCTCTGTGGGGCCTTTTTTCTTTCAGGAGGAGAATATCATTAAAGTACTTTTTATTGGTGACATTTGCGGGAATACAGGCAGAAAAGCGCTTCGCGAAATGCTGCCTTCCCTGAAGGATAAATATCAGCCGCATATTATTATCGTCAACGGCGAGAATGCTGCTGCCGGCCGGGGAATTACCTCTGCCATTGCCAATGAATTCTTCAATTGGGGAGTACATGGCATTACAATGGGGAATCACACTTGGGACAACAAAGATATTTTTGAATTTATTGATGACGAGCCGCGCCTCATCCGTCCGGCTAATTTTCCTCCGGGAACGCCAGGCCGCGGGTACACGGTGATCAAAGCAAACGGCAAACAGCTCGCGATTGTCAATCTGCAGGGACGTACATTTTTGCCGGCCATTGATGATCCGTTCCGTATTGGTGAAGAGATTGTGGAAGAGCTTCGGCAGAAGCACAAATGCATCCTTGTTGATTTTCATGCTGAAGCAACATCTGAGAAAATAGCGATGGGTTATTTCATGGATGGACTGGCTTCCATTGTGGTTGGAACGCACACCCATGTCCAGAGTAATGACGAGGTCATCCTGCCGGGAGGAACTGCATACTTGACAGATGCCGGGATGGTTGGTTCAAGAGAAGGAATTTTGGGTATGGAAAAGGATGCGGTGCTGTATAAATTTACTACTCAGCTTCCGGCAAGGTTTGTGGTGGATGAAGGCAAATGGATGCTGCATGGATTGTTCGCCGACCTTGACGAAGCTACGGGTAAAGCCACTCGTGTGGAGAAGATCCGGCTGCGCGAAGGCGAATGGGTAATGAGTTAAGCTGAATTACAATTAAATAGGGTTTTCGGGAAAAATCGTTGGTTTTGGGTAAAGTGTGATATTTATTATATCGAAAAAGAGTATCTTTTGTCCTAATTTCTCCGGAATGGTCCGCAAAAAGAAGGAATTAATTCTTCTAGCGCGAATAACATCTACAGTAGTGGAAGAACACCATCATTTTCCCAGGGGAGGTACTTACTATGGATGTATTAAAAGTATCAGCTAAATCCAATCCAAATTCCGTCGCCGGCGCGTTAGCGGGTGTTCTTCGTGAACGAGGAACGGCCGAGCTGCAAGCCATTGGAGCCGGAGCACTGAACCAAGCCGTCAAAGCAGTTGCCATTGCCCGGGGATTTGTTGCACCTAGCGGTGTAGATTTAATCTGCATCCCAGCTTTTACAGACATAGTGATTGATGGAGAGGATCGGACCGCGATTAAACTGATTGTAGAACCCAGATAATAAATAGTCTTAAGGGATGGGATTAACCATCCTCATGAACTTTTGGAATGAACCTGTTTACTTCGGTAAGCAGGTTTTTTGCTGTATATAATTAATTTAGGATTCCAAGTCGGAGGATGGATTGTTGCAGCATATGCTTTGTAATAGTGCTTTGTAATAGACCTATAGCCAAAGCGAAAGCGAGGTTTGATGCAGGGATGGGAAGCGGGAAATTGAAAGTGGCGGATTTTCACTGTGATGTGCTAAGCAAGCTGCAGGCATCTCCGGATATCGACTTTACGAAGGACAGCCGGCTGGATGTAACTCTGGAACGTTTGCTGGCGGGTGGTGTCGAACTGCAGATTTTTGCAATCTTTTTATCTGCGCAGCGGGAAAAAGTGAGCTTTGAACGAATTCTGGGACAAATTGAATCGTTCCGAGCACAAGTGGCCACTCCAGGCGGCCTGCAGTGGCTTCGCTGGAAGGAGGAGACAACGGAGATGGCTGATGGACCCACAGGATGGGGAATGCTCTCACTGGAAGGCGTGGACGGTCTGGAGGGCAACCTGTTCTATGCCCAGTTATGCTTTGAGCTGGGTGTGCGTTTTATGGGCCTAACCTGGAATTATGCAAATTGGGCGGCGGACGGCGTACTGGAGCCACGGAATGGCGGTTTTACGGAACAAGGGCGCAGGCTGATTGAATGGTGCAACAGGAGCGGCATGCTGCTGGATGTATCGCATCTCGCGCCAGCTGGTTTCTGGGAGCTTGCGGAGCGGAATACACGCCCCTTTATTGCTTCGCATTCCAACGCTGCTGCAATATGTGGACATCCGCGCAATTTGAGTGACGAGCAGATTCGGGCGCTGGTGGCTATGGACGGGCGGATCGGGCTGACTTTTGTTCCTTGGTTTGTCCGGGATGGAGGGGGAGCGAAGGCGGAGGATGTGCTGCGTCATATCGAGCATGTCTGCTCTCTTGGCGGTTCCAGGCAGATTATGTTCGGGTCGGATTTTGACGGCATTGATGCCTGGGTAGAAGGCCTTGAGCATCCGGGGAAATATGCAGAATTCGCCGAATTGCTGCTGGCACATTATCCTGAGGAAGACGTACGGGGGTGGCTCCACGGGAATGCACTGACATTTCTTGCAACAAATCTGCCGTCGAAATCAAGCCACCCTTGAACTGCAAGATTCAGCCGGTAAGTGGCGATTTTTTGACAATCCTGTTCCAATATCGCAAAATGCCGAAAAATGATCTCTCTTTGTGAATAGGATCTTTTTATTTTCAAAGAAATAGATGTATAATGTTCAATGGCTTGTACAGATACTAGAGAAAATACAAGGAGTGACATTACAATGAGCAAGACTGTACCCGTAGGTGTGTCGGCCCGACATATTCACCTTACGCAGGAGCATGTAGAAGCGTTATTTGGCCCAGGCTATCAATTGACTGAGTTCAAATCGCTTTCCCAAACCGGACAATTTGCAGCAAACGAGCAAGTAGCAGTGATTGGAACCAAAGGAAAATTTGACAAAGTCAGAATTCTTGGCCCTGTCCGTCCAGCATCACAGCTGGAAGTTTCCCGCACAGATGCATTCAGCCTTGGCGTGAAAGCCCCTGTCCGCGAATCCGGCCACATTGAAGGCACCCCAGGAATTACGATCAAAGGACCTGCCGGCGAAGTTGAGCTGGAAACAGGCGTCATCGTGGCAGCACGCCACATCCACTTCCATACTTCTGAAGCTGAAGCTTGGGGCATTGCCGACAAGCAATTGCTGAAGGTACGCCTTGGCGGCGAACGTGGTCTGGTACTTGAGAACGTGCTTGCACGCGTATCCGATAACTTCAAGCTTGACATGCATATCGACACCGACGAAGCTAATGCTGCAGGTGCCAATAATGGCGATACTGCTGAAATTGTAGATTAGTCTTAAACTTTCATAAGAGTGAAGGAGCGGGGGAGAAATCCTCCGCTTTTTTTGTGCTGCAACACCACTAGAAAATGGGTGAATCCAATGGCCTAAGTCTGTGTTCAACGCTGAGCCAAACGTCCTGAGCGGCCGCAAACAGATCGGTTTAGTGTATGAAAAGATCGGATTTTTAAATGTTCAGTGGTACCGGCAAATGGTAGTATCGATTTGAAGCTGTAACTTTCTGGTAAAACATTTCACAGAGCTCAATTGAACTGGATCTCGAAGGGAGCGGGTGCAGCGGGGAGTGTAAGCAGTAGGAATTTCGTAGCTGGAGTAGCAAAAGAAGAAGCATCTGGTTTGTTTTTGGAAAGCGGTTACATTGCGAGAGAGTGATCCAAAGGCTTTTAAAAATTGAAAGCGGGTGAATCACAGAAGATGAGTAGAAATCGTAAGAGCAACCATACGGTAATGCTTCTTTTATCATGGGTGATGATGTGTTCCACTTTGTTTCCGGCGCTTGTGTATGGGGCTGAGCAGGGGGATAGTGCATCGGTGCAGGCCTCGCAGCTGGAGCTACGGTATGATTTTGGTACGGCATCAAGTCCGGTAATGGAAGGATACACTGCTGTTCATGAAGCTTTGCTGTACACCAGAGAGCTGGGATATGGTCTAGACCAGGCTGTGGCCTCCAGAAACCGTTCGGGGGGGGACGGGCTAAGCAATGATTTTGTGCTGGGTACGTCCTATTCTTTTCTGGTAGATGTGCCGAACGGAGAGTATGATGTCACTGTCTATTCCGGGGATATGCTTACGGGTACCAGCACTACCCAAACCACGTTTACCCTGGAAGGAGCCGCGGCCGGAACGATTACCAGTAAGCAGAAGGTGAATCAGTCGGCCTACCATACCACAGTGCTCGATGGGCAATTGACCTTAGGGGTGTCAGGAACGGGGGCTGGCGGGTATTTAAACGGTCTTGTTATTCAAAAGGCGAGTGCTCAGCCCCCTTCGGCACCGGAAGGACTTACGGTTACTGCTGTGGACGGATCAAGCGTCTCGCTTCACTGGAACACCGTTACGAATGCGGTCTATTACGAGGTCTATCGAAGCGGCGAGACAGGCAGTGCGGTTCAGCAGCTGGGATCGACGGCGGATACAAGTTATACGGACAAAGAAGTTGTTGAAGGTGGTCACTACTCCTATTTTGTAACCGCTATTAATGATAAAGGCGTGGAGTCGCAACTTAGTGGTCCGGTCATTGTGGAGAGCACGAATGACACACCGCCTGCCCCGCTGCCGGAGGGAAACGAATATGCCCTTGATTTCGGGCCGGGTGCCGCAGCAGACGGTTATTTGAAGGTCGAGGCCGGGACTGCCTACTCCGAGGACAGTAAATATGGATTCACGGATACGTCCAAAGTAAGCGGAGCTGACAGAGGCACGGCGGATGCTTTAAGAACGGATTTTGTAGTCGTTAAGGACGCGGGGTTCAATATCGATGTGCCGAATGGTAATTATACGGTATCTCTAATCGCGGGTGACAGCAGCGGCGGTACGAATGTGGCTATCCGTGTAGAAAGCATGCAGAAGGTACAGCTTACCAGTAAGAATGCGGGAGAGTATTTGGAAATGAGCTTCGATATTGCGCTGGTCGACGGTCAGATGAATTTCGTATTTACCGGCACGAGACCCGTACTCAATGCGCTTGTGATCAAAAAACAGCCTGAACGCACAGCCGGTGAGAAGCCTACGGTATACATTGCCGGGGATTCTACAGTACAGACCTATGATCCGTACTGGAAGCCACAGGCGGGCTGGGGTCAGATGCTTGGCAAATTTTTTACCACAGCGGTTGAGTTCAATAATCATGCCATTGGGGGGCGCAGCTCGAAGTCCTTCATTTTGGAAGGCAGGTTGGATGAGATCCTCCGGGAGATTAAGCCGGGTGACTATTTTCTTGTACAGTTTGGACATAACGATTCTACGATCAGCGTGCCTGATCGTTATGCTTCACCAGCTGATTACAAAAATTATCTGAAAACCTACGTTCAAGGCACCAGGCAGCGTGGAGCTACGCCGATTCTGCTGACGCCAATGGGCCGCAGGGATTATAACGCTGAGAAGGGCCAATTTAATGTCAGCTTCCTGGAATACGTGCAGGCGATGAAAGAGGTCGCCACTGAGCTTAACGTAGAGCTGGTAGATCTAAGCTCGCGCAGTGTGGCTTATTACAACTCAATCGGATTTGAAGCTACGCGGGCTGTATTCCTATATACGGACCCGGGTGTTTATGCGGCTTTTCCGGCTGGATCGAGTGACAATACCCATTTCCAGGAATATGGGGCCATTCAAATGGCCCGCCTGATTGCCGGAGGCATCGCGGCTCTGGACATCCCGTTATCTGGAGAGGTCCGGGAGAGTGAACCCCCTGCTGCAGTTCCGGTGAAGCCCACAGGCCTGGCGGCCGGCAGTGTCAGTAATGCAGGTGCCGTATTGAAATGGAATGCAGTAGAAGGGGCAGATATCTACAAAATCTACCGCAAACTGGCTTCAGCCGATCCATCTGCTTATACCATGATTGGCTCTGCCACAGTTTCATCGATTTCAGTAGGCGGGATGGCTGAAGGCCAGAGCTATACAGTGAGAGTGACAGCAGTCAACGGACGGGGGGAATCGGAACCCTCCGATCCGCTGACACTTACTACGAAGCAGTCCCGGTACCGTTATGATTTTGGACCTGCCGGTTCACCAGTCGCTGCAGGTTACACTGAAGTGAACCGAAGCGTACTTTATACGCCGGAGCTGGGTTATGGCCTGACTTCAAGCGCCGGGATGAGCGACCGTGACCGTGGGGACGGGACGGATGCGCTGCGCCGGGATTTCGTCATTTTTTTTGGCGGGTCCTATGAATTCAAGGTAGATATGCCGAATGGTTATTACTCCGTCAAGACATATACCGGTGACTGGACCGGATCTACCAAAACAAACGTATCGATCGAAGGGAAAGATTATGGAACCATTTCTTCCGGTAAAGGGAGTATAGCCGAGAAGGAGTACAGCCAGATTTCCATCAAAGACGGCCAGATGAATCTGGTGTTCAGTGGTACGACCGCTCATCTTAACGGAGTAGAGATTACACCACTAATGCTGGCGCCGGCGAATCTCAAGCTGGATCAGCTGGATCTTCACCATGATCCGGTAACAACAACCCTTTCCTGGGCAGGTATCGACGGGGCCGCTAAATATAGGGTGTACCGAAAGGCCACAGTAGCTGAGAGTGCAGAGCTTCTGGGGGAAACAGCTAGTCTGACTTTTACAGACTCTACAGCCGATATTGGGATGGATTACCAGTACTCCGTTACTGCGCTGGACAGCACCGGACTGGAGTCGGTGGCTTCCAACCTTCTGCTGGTATCAATGATTGACCCATCCGTAGCCAAAGCTGCTGTTCCAAGCGGTCTGGAGCTGCAGGCCGTACACAAAAATGATGTTAGCTTCCGTTGGAACCAAGCTGGGGATGCCAAAATGTTCAATGTGTACCGGTCAAAATCCGCTGGCGGCGAATATGTCCTGATTGGCAAGACGAAGATGGCGTCTTATACGGACCGTACCATTCTAAGTACGATTCCCTATTATTATAAAGTGGCCTCCGTCAATGCGGGTGGAATTTCCGGGCTGTCCGCTATGCTGGAGACCCCGATTGTAACCACACTCTTCCGCAATATGGAAAACCTGGACCGTGCGGCGGTTGCGGTCAAGACGAATGAAGGAATGTATCTCAGCTGGCGGATGCTGGGGCTTGATCCCGATTCGATAGCTTTCAATGTGTACCGTGATGGAAAAAAAGTAAATGTAAAACCGCTGACAGGCAGTACGAATCTGCTTGATGCCAAGGGAACAGTGGACTCCAAATATATATTAAAAGCCGTATTAAATGGTGCAGAGCAATCTGCTTCGGAAGTATTCGGTGAATGGCAGCAGCAGTATCTGTCTGTGCCGCTCCAGAAGCCTGCAGATGATTATACGAAGGACGGCCAGCCTTACACCTACAATGCCGGAGACGCGAGTGTAGGGGATCTGGATGGTGACGGGAAATATGAGATTGTCATGCTATGGTCACCTTCGAACAGCAAGGACAACTCTCAGGCAGGCTACACAGGCATTGTCTATATGGATGCCTACAAAATGGACGGAACCCGTCTCTGGCGGATTAACCTTGGACGGAATATCCGTGCTGGGGCCCATTATTCCCCGTTCATGGTCTATGATCTGGACAGTGACGGCCGTGCAGAGGTGATGCTCAAAACCGCAGACGGCACGATTGATGGCCAAGGTGCAGTGATTGGTGATGCCGCGGCGGATTACCGTAACAGCAGCGGTTACGTGCTGCTCGGGAATGAATATCTGACCGTATTCGATGGGATGACGGGCCGGGCAGTAGATACGGTGGAGTATGACCCGCCACGCGGCGATGTGAGCGGATGGGGCGACGCATACGGCAACCGTGTGGACCGGTTTCTGGCGGCGGTGGCCTATCTGGACGGTGAGCACCCCAGTGTGATTTTTAGCCGTGGTTATTATACGCGGACGGTGCTGGCTGCCTATAACTACAAGGATGGTATACTGAGCAAGGTATGGCGGTTTGATTCTAGTGACGAAGGGAATGGGGAATACACGGGCCAGGGCAACCACAACTTATCCATAGGTGATGTGGACCGGGACGGCAAGGATGAAATTACGTTCGGGGCCATGGCGATTGATGATGACGGCCAGCCGCTGTATAACACAAAGCTCGGTCATGGCGATGCCATTCACTTCGGGGATCTGGACCCGGCAAGACCGGGACTGGAGGTTTTTGATGTACATGAGCATGTAGATTCCAAATATGGCATAGAAATGCGTGACGCGGCAACCGGCGAAGCGCTGTGGGGTGTGTATACAGGTATTGATACAGGCCGGGGGATGTCAGCAGACATTGATCCGAATCATTTGGGAGAAGAGGTCTGGGCGGCAACCATTACTAACGGGCAGCAAATTCCGGTCACCGGAATATACAGCGCCAAGGGGGAACTGATAAGCAATACGCTGCCTTCTTCAACGAACTTCGGGGTATGGTGGGATGGCGATCTTTTGCGGGAGCTGATGGATGACAACCGGGTGGATAAATGGGACTATGCGAATCAGACGACAGGTAATCTGTTAAAAGCCGTGGGAGCGGCCTCGAACAACGGGACAAAAGCCAATCCCAGCCTGCAAGCAGACCTGTACGGCGACTGGCGCGAGGAAATCATGTGGCGTTCCGCCGATAGCACGGAGCTACGGATATACACCACCACAATGCTGACCGATTACCGGATCCGTACGCTGATGCAAGATCCGGTCTACCGCCTGGCGGTGGCCTGGCAGAACGTAGGCTATAATCAGCCGCCGCATCCGGGCTTCTATCTGGGGACGGGAATGGAGGCGCCACCGGCACCGGCTATCCAGATCGTAGGCGGTCCGCAGAAGGCGACGGGTGTACCCGGGAAGCTGGTGCTGTCCAGCAATAGCGGTTATGACACCGGACTGCAGGATGGCGACTACCAGATCACAATGAATCTATGGTGGGGCAACAACGGAACCAGCTATAAGCTGTACGAGAACGGCAAGCTGATTGATGTCAAGGCTTTTGCCGATCACTCCCCAGAGGCGCAAAATGCGGTGACCAATCTGACTGGAAAAGCAAACGGGACTTATACCTACACTGCAGAGCTTATCAATTCTTGGGGAACAACGGTTTCCAGTCCGCTTGTGGTAACGGTGAAAGACGCGGCTCCCGGCGTTCCGGTGTTATCAAATGATAATTGGGATGGTGACGGGAATTATAATGTGACTATGAATCTATGGTGGGGAATGAATGCGACAATTTACCGTCTTTATGAAAATGGTGTCTTGGTCGATACGCAGCCTCTAAGCGCAAATACACCAAATGCCCAGTCAGCCGTGACATCTGTATTGAACCGCACAGCAGGCGTGTATGAATATCGTGCGGAGCTGGTTAACAGTTCCGGCACAAGAGAAAGTGTAATTATGAAGGTTACGGTCCAATAGAAGGATCATATGGACCTCCAGCATCGATAGGATGCGGAGGTTCTTTTTTTGTAACAAACATGAAACAAGAGTTCCTCTAAATCAGCTCCAATTCCATAACCTCAATGGGCGGGGTTATTTTATATGCGGATATGTGGTATCATTATGTGTTATGACTTACAACTGCGCTATGTGGAGACGCAGGAATAAGCTGAATACTGTTCGTTCATGAACTGAAAATATATGTATTGATAATTAAGGAGACAACATGACTTTTAATGATTTGAATTTGATCCCCGCGATCCTCAAGGCTTTGAGCCAGGAAAATTATACATCCCCCACCCCAATTCAAGAGGAGTCCATCCCTGCGGCATTGGCTGGCAGAGACGTCCTTGGCTGTGCGCAGACCGGAACAGGCAAAACAGCCGCGTTCTCATTGCCAATTATCCAGTTGTTAAGCCAGCAGCCTTCTGTAACTGGCGGCAAACGCCGGATTCGTTCGCTGATTCTCACACCTACCAGAGAGCTTGCTTTGCAAATCTCGGAAAATATTCAGGCCTACAGCAAATTCACCAGCATCCGTTCAACAGCTATTGTCGGCGGTGTATCGCAAAAAGCGCAGGAGCGCGCATTAAGCCAGGGTGCAGATATTCTGATTGCTACACCAGGACGGCTGATCGATCTAATCAACCAGAAGCATGTCGATCTGCAATATGTGCAGATTCTTGTACTGGACGAAGCAGACCGCATGCTCGACATGGGCTTCATTCATGATGTGAAGCGGATTATTGCCAAAATGCCAGCCAAAAAACAAACCCTGTTCTTCTCGGCTACGATGCCGACAGAAATTTCGAATTTGATCAAAACACTGCTGGTGAACCCGGTGAAAATCGAAATTACCCCGGTTTCCTCCACTGTGGATAGAATTGAGCAGTCGATCTATCTGCTGGAGAACGGCAATAAGCAGAATCAGTTGAACCGTCTGCTGCAGGACAAATCGATTGTGTCTGCACTGGTCTTCACCCGCACAAAACGCGGAGCTGACCGGGTGACCCGCGATTTGACCCGAATTAACATTACCGCCCAAGCGATTCATGGTAACAAGTCCCAGAATGACCGCCAGAATGCGCTGCGCAACTTCAAGAGCGGGGCTACACGCGTGCTTGTTGCTACGGACATTGCCGCCCGCGGGATTGACATTGATGAGCTGTCGCATGTCATCAACTTCAATCTGCCGAACATTCCGGAAACCTATGTTCACCGTATCGGCCGCACCGGCCGTGCCGGTATGAGCGGAATTGCCATTTCTCTATGCGAAGCCGAAGAAATCCCGTACCTTAAGGATATCCAGAAGCTGATCGGCAAGACGATTCCGGAAGTGAAGGACCATGCGTACCCAATGTCCAAAAGTGCTCAGGCTCTGCTGAATGAACGCCCGGCCAAAGCCCCGGCGAAACCGGCGGCCAAGCCGAAGACCAATCCGGCGCGCAAGCCGAAGTCGGAGTGGTTCACGCAAGGTAACCGTCCGGGTAACAGTTCCGGTGGAAGTAAGAGCAGTGCGGGCAGCAAACCAAGCGGGGATGCGGGCCGCAAATCAGCAGCAGGAGCAAGGCCTGGAAGTGCTGCCGCCAGCGGAGCCGGTTATAACGGCAGACCGGGCGAGCGGAACAGCTCCGGTCAGAGTAGCAGACCTGCAACCGGTCAGGCTGGCAGATCAAGCAACAACCACAGCAACCGTCCAAGCAGCAGACCTGCTGCCAAAGCAGGCAGATCGCAATAATCTGCGGCCTTGGGAATAAATCAGCGTCTCCTAACGGAGGCGCATATACCAACAAGAACCGCCAGGGTGCAGTCAGAGACTGTCCTTGGCGGTTCTTTTGTACAGCATATTATATCAGTTATCGAACAAGTGCTACCCGGCCAGATAAGCTCCCAATTCCTCACGCAGCTCGGAGCTGATTGGGGTCATTGGCAGACGGAGCGTATCCGAGGAGATTTCTCCATAGGCATTAAGCAGCCATTTGATCGGAGCGGGATTGGATTCCTTGAAGAGAAGCTTCATCAGCGGGATGAGCCGGTCAAATTCTGCTCTGGCCTCTTCAATCTTTCCATTTCGGAACTGCTCGTAGATCCCCAGGTACTTCGCAGTATGGACATTGGCCGAGGCCAGCATACCACCGGCGGCTCCACAGCCCAGCATCTCGAAGAAATGGAGGTCATCACCGCACAGCACCGGCTTCGAGCCCAGGCGGGACAGCTCAGAGACGAGCAGCGGCGAACCAGAGCAATCTTTTAAACCGACAACATTATTCATTTCCAGGATTGTTCGTGCCGTATCGATGGTCATACCGACTCCAGCGCGGCCCGGAATATCATAAGCCATGACAGGTATACCTACCTCGGCAGCTTTGCGGAAATGCTCAATAACGCCTTGCTGGGAAGGGCGGCTGTAATAGGGTACTACAACCAGTACAGCATCAGCGCCGGAGTTTGCGGCCATTTCGGTGCGGGCTACCGTGGATGCGGTGTCATTGGTCCCTGTGCCAATAACCAGTGGAATCGAGCTCGATTTCAATAGCTCTCTTGAAGTGTTCACGAGGGTCTGTAGCTCCTGTATGTTGACTGTCGGCGATTCTCCAGTGGTTCCATTGACGACCAGACCATGAATACTGTTCTTGATGATGTTGTTCACATAGCGCTGATACGATTCCAGATCGATCTCTCCAGCTGTATTGAACGGGGTTACCACGGGAACATAGATTCCATAAATCTGTTCTTCTGTTAACATGAATATCGGCCTCCAAAATGTTGAAATCCTTTTATCTTACTGTAGCATGGAATATTCCATCGGCGTTAGCTATAATAAATGATGTGGGTTATCAATAATATTGATGTTGGGGTGAACTTATGGATTTAACATATATGCGGACCTTTCGTGAGGTCGCAAAGCGGCAAAGCTTTACCCGGGCGGCTGAAGAGCTGGGTTACGCACAGTCCAGTGTGACCATGCAGATCCAGAAGATTGAGAAGGAATACGGGGTTCCGCTGATGGAGCGGCATGGGCGGGTACTACGCCTGACCCCACCTGGAGAAGAGCTGCTCAAGCTGTTCGTGGAGATTCTGGATTTATATGACCGCTCCAAAGAAACGATTGCCCAGCAGATTGGAGGAACCTTGACGATTGGGACGATAGATTCGTTGGCCGCCTTTTACCTGCCACCTTTTCTACAGCAGCTTCGGACAACGTTTCCGGGGTTAAATATTCATCTGCAAACCGAACAGGAAGCCAATCTGGTGGCCAAAATTAGAGATGGCGAGGTGGATATCGGCTTGATGCTGGACCGCAGCACAGCAGATACGCAGCTTGAGCGTATGATCATCAGGGATGAGCCGCTGGTGCTGGTGGCACCAAAGGGGCACGCGCTGGCAAGACTGGACCAAGTGACACTGCAGGATTTGAATAAATGCGAGCTGATCGTCTCAGAGGAGAGCTGTATCTACCGCAGTCTGTTCGAGAATCTGCTGCGCGAGCATGGAATAAACTTCCGTATCGGCTTTGAGCTGTCCAATCTGGAGGCCATTAAGCGCTGCGTACGCAATGGGCTCGGTATTGCCCTGCTTCCGAGAATCGTAGCTGAAGAAGAGATTGAACGCGGAACGCTGGCCGAGCTGCCGTTTGTGCATCCCGAAATCCACTTCGATCTGCAGCTGCTTATCCATCCGAAGAAGTGGAAATCGCTGCCGCTGCAATCCCTGATACAGATGCTGCTAGCGGATGCTTAGGCGAAGGCTGTAGCGTTGTGAGATTGTGGGTAGGTAAGTGAAGATAGTCTGGCTAGGGTATATATCAAAAAAAGGTTGGATAAGACTCAGGAGTCTTTCCAACCTTTTTTGTCTTCGCTGGTTTAATATCGGGATAGACTGAAACACTGCGATAATACTGAATTTAGGGTTTCGTGATCATATTTTTGCCTGCGTAAGTTGCCTTCCAAAATCTTGTGAGCCCATGCCAAGCATGTATAGTAATGAGCAGGTTCATGCACCCGTATTCTAAAATTGCAAAAATCCAAGTGAGTCTGGTACTCCTCAGCGGTGGGTTCAATGTCGAGCAGACGTAATTGATCTCTGCGGATGCGTTCTGATTGTATGACTTGCACTTGTTGGTGAGTATTGGAAATCTGATTGGAATGTTGTCTGTACATTAGCAACACTTCAGGAAGATTAACCACCTGTGTAACTGCCGATAATCGGTTCCATATTTCGTAATCTTCAGCATGAACATAATTCAAATACTTGATCCCATGGTCCTCTAGTACAGATTTGCGGATCATAACCGTTGGATGCACAATCGTACATTGGAATAACTGCCAGCATCTGATCTCCTCATGATGTAACGGTTTCGTGGTAATAGCATCTAAACCTAACAAATAAACCTGAGAGCCGCAAACGCCGCAGTCCTTATGGATGTCCATGTAATTCACTTGGCGTTCAAAGCGGTGAGGCAATGCGATATCATCTCCATCCATACGGGCAATGTACTCCCCTGTACATAAATCGATGCCTTGATTTAACGTCTCGATTAATCCAACATTTCTTGAATGTGTAATCAATTTAATTCTACGGTCATCAAATTTTCTAATAATATCTAAGGTTCCATCCGTAGATCCGTCATCCATAATTAGTAATTCGAAATCTGTATACGTTTGAGTTAAAATACTGCAAATAGATTCTTCAATATAGGGGGCCATATTAAAAACTGGCATAAGAACGGATATTTTGGTCAATATCTACACCGCCCATCTTCTTTTCTAAAATTATTGTATGTGAGATTTGAGGTGCATGACCTGCATATCTGACTAATTTCGCCTGAATATAGGCCCTACAGTCCAAACCCTTTTCTCTCTGTGTAATTAAATATAGTAAATGATGCAGGAGGGGATTGGGCATGAACTATAATCAGATCAAAGGGACTTACGATGTCATCTTTAGTTTAGGGGCGAATTGCTTACCTGCAGATCAATTATCACGGCATATGCTGAGGAAGATCGGAGGCGTTCTGGACTGGGTGGAGTCACCTGCACTGTCAGGGGTAAGCCATCTTTTACGGAACCGGTTTTTGAATTATATGGAATTACCTAATTTGGCGATTACAGGTATCAATGACAAGGCTGGGTGTTATATTGTGCGGGATGCTGCATACTATATCTTCTCTCATCATGACTTTCCGCTGAATCAGAATACACCTGTTCAACTGGTGAGTTACCCCGATCTTAGAGAGAAGGTTAGCCGGCGTGTTCCACGGTTTCTGGATACCCTTATGAACGCTAACCGAATTTTATTTATCCGTACTGAAGGAACTATACATGAAACGGCGGAACTGCTGGATGTTCTACAACAGTTGGTCCCCGGTGAATTCAACTTGCTAGTGATTAATCATGCTCCGGTAGACTATATGGTTGAAACTCCATGGCCATTCCAGAATGTGTGCGCCCTGCAAATCCCGAAGGTGCCAGATGAGTTTCACGATAATGATGAACTTTGGAAAAATATATTGGACGGATTCTCGGTCCGCTAGCTAAGTATTTGCAGCAATATATTGACATCAAAAACGGGAATATGGTATATAAAAGGAAGTGTTAGCACTCCTCACAATGGAGTGCTAATCTTCCGGACACTATATGAGGTTATTTTTGAAAGGAGATTTACTTATTCATGGCTAAAAAAGAGTTCAAAGCTGAATCCAAAAGATTGCTGGAAATGATGATTAACTCCATCTATACGCAGCGCGAGATTTTTCTGCGGGAACTGATTTCGAATGCAAGCGATGCCATTGACAAAATCTATTACAAAGCACTGGCCGACGAAGGTCTGGTGTTCAATAAAGAGGATTATTACATTAAAGTGACTGCGGACAAGGAAAGCCGTACACTAACGATCTCCGATACAGGCATCGGGATGACCCAGGAAGAGCTGGAGAACAACCTGGGGATTATCGCGAACAGCGGGTCGTTTGCTTTTAAGAAGGATAATGAAGCAAAAGACGGCCACAACATCATCGGGCAGTTCGGGGTTGGCTTCTATTCCGCTTTTATGGTGGCAGACGATGTGACTGTAGTCAGCAAGGCGCTGGGCAGCGAGCAGGCCTTCAAGTGGGAGTCCCAGGGAGCTGATGGATATACGATTGAGCCCGCCGAGAAGGATACCATAGGAACTGAAATTACACTCAAGATCAAATCGAATACAGAGGAAGACAACTACGACGAGTTCTTGGAAGAATACCGCCTGAAATCGATCATCAAGAAATATTCTGACTTCATCCGTTTCCCGATCAAGATGGACATCACCGGCAGCAAGCCGAAGGAAGGCAGCGAAGGGGAGTTCGAGGAAACGAAGGAAGAGCAAACCGTCAACAGCATGGTGCCCATCTGGCGCAAGAACAAAAATGAGCTGACCGACGAGGATTACAATAACTTTTACACAGAGAAACGCTACGGCTTCGACAAGCCGCTCAAGCATATTCACATTAGTGCCGACGGCGCGGTGGTCTATAATGCGATCCTGTTCATTCCGGAGAACACACCGTTCGATTATTACACCAAGGAATATGAAAAAGGCCTGGAGCTCTATTCCAACGGCGTGCTGATCATGAACAAATGTGCTGACCTGCTGCCGGATTATTTCAGCTTCGTCAAAGGGATGGTGGATTCCGAGGATCTGTCACTGAACATCTCCCGTGAGATGCTGCAGCATGACCGCCAGCTGACGCTGATTGCCAAGAACATCAAGAGCAAGATCAAGAGCCAGCTTCTGAGCCTGCTCAAGGATGAGAGAGAGCAATATGAGAAGTTCTACACTTCGTTTGGCAGACAGCTGAAGTTCGGGGTCTACAATGACTATGGCATGGAAAAAGAAACCCTCCAGGACCTGCTGATGTTCTACTCTTCCAAGGAGAAGAAGCAGGTTACGCTGGCCGAATATGTGGAAAGAATGCCGGAAGACCAGAAGTATATCTACTATGCTTCCGGGGAATCGGTGGAACGGATCGAGAAGCTGCCTCAGACTGAGATGGTATCGGACAAGGGTTATGAAATTCTCTACTTCACTGACGATATCGATGAATTTGCGATCAAGATGATCATGTCCTATAAGGAAAAGGAATTCAAAAACGTATCCAGCGGCGATTTGGGTATTGAAGAGAATGCAGAGGACAAGCCATCCGAAGCAGAAGAGAATGAGAACAAGGAACTGTTCGAAGCAATGCAGGGCATTCTGTCCGGAAAAGTGAAGGCAGTCAAAGCGTCCAAGCGGCTGAAATCCCATCCGGTCTGCCTGTCCACAGAGGGCGAGCTCACGATTGAGATGGAAAAGATCCTCAAAGCCATGCCGAACGGCCAGGAAGTACAGGCGGATAAAGTGCTGGAGATCAACATTCATCATGATGTCTTCAAATCGCTGAAAGCTGCTGCAGAAGGGGACAAGGAGAAACTTGGCCTGTATACGAATCTGCTATACAACCAGGCACTGTTGATCGAAGGCCTCCAAGTGAACGATCCCGTGCAGTTCACCAACGATATTTGCAAAATCATGGTATAATCTGCAGCGGCTCCGCCCTGCTATATAAAATCTAACCCGCTTCCGGTCTGACCGGAGCGGGTTTTTGCGTGCGCCTCACAGTCGCACTATCTAGGTGGTTCAAATCCACCCGGTGACTTTACCCTTTAAAGTGCCGTAGCCGAAGCAGACTTCCGGCAACCGAAGGTTGCCGGAAGGGCAGGGTGTCTTCCGTAAGGAAGAATCCGAAGGGCCTGCAGGCAAAGTCCAGCCCGGAATGCAGTGAACCAGAGGTGGCGGCGATGCTGGGTGACCCGCCGTAAAAACGGGGAAACCTATACGAAATCGTATATCTTACAGGAAAACACACAAAGGGAAATGACCTGCAAGACTCATCGACGT